>JAHWIS010000148.1 GCA_019322385.1 Candidatus Woesearchaeota archaeon | reverse complement strand
GTATAGAATACCTGACAATAAAGAACGCTGGCTATACCTCAAAGCTAAACCAAGTCACTCTCACTCTAAACAACGATGAGTGCGACCCGGTTGAGACATTCATAGAGCCTGGCCAGAACAAGGATTTTGAGTGCTTTGAGGATCCTGATGAGAACGGCATTGTCGTAGGAAACCTTGAGATAGAGTATTACTCACCGATTGAGCAGAAGCACGACTCAAAATCAGGCGTACTGGTCGTCAGGATGGAATAAAGCCTTTTTTTCTTCTTTTTCTTTATTTAAACCAATTACCAAACCTTTATATACAGCCTCTTTTTTCTCCAGATTAGCTCTTATGAGCAGTGATGGCCTGTCAGGGCCTGAGCGAGGAGTACTTGTTACTTCTCATAATTAAAACAATATAAATCACGCTACGTGCGGGGTGAATAATATGGCTGAGAAAGAACTTAATGAAAGTGTATATCAGGCTATTGAGACTGCCAAGGCATCTGGCAAGATAAAGAAAGGGGTCAATGAAGTTACAAAGGCTGTTGAGAAAGGCACTGCAAAGCTTGTCGCTTTTGCTGGTGACATAAACCCTCCTGAGATAGTCATGCACCTCCCGCTCCTATGCAAGGAGAAGAACATACCTTGCGCAAAGGTCGGAGGCAAGGAAGAGCTCGGCGCTTCTGCTGGACTCACAGTACCCACTGCAGCTGTTGCAATAGTAAAGGAGGGAGATGCAAAGAACCTGATCAAACAGGTTGCTGAACAGCTCAAGGAGTGACTGAGAGGACCCTAAAATGGTTATTGAAAAGAAGACATTCAGGAAAGGAAAGCGCGAAGAGACCGGCGCAAAAGGCGCAGTACAGTTCTCTCCCGCATTCCCTGCAAAGGTCGAGGAGGTCATTGCCCGTACAGGCACGAGGGGTGAGGCAATCCAGGTCAGGTGCAAGATACTTGCTGGCAGGGACCAGAACAAGATCCTACGTAGGAATGTCAAAGGTCCTGTCAGGGTCGGTGACATACTCATGCTAAGAGAGACAGAGATCGAGGCCAGGGCCCTAAACAAGGGCAGGCGGAGATAGTAGGTGGACACGATGGTAAAATGCGGTTTTTGCGGAAACGATATCGAGAAGGGGACTGGCAAGATGCTTGTCAAGTCTGACGGGAAGCTGATTTACTTCTGCTCCACAAAGTGCGAGAAGAATCTCCTTAAGCTCAAGAGGAAGCCTAGGGAGCATAAGTGGACCGGAGCCTCAAGGGCTGAACGAGGCAAGACAGAATAAAGAGGGGATATATCATGATAGAGAAATCATTGGTGCTGATAAAACCTGACGCAGTCCAGCGCGGACTCGTCGGAGATATAATCCAAAGGTTCGAGAAGTGCGGCCTTAAGATGATAGGCATGAAGATGGTCTATGCAGATAAGAGCATCGCAGGCGAGCACTATGCTGACGATGAAGAATGGCTGAAGTCAGTCGGCGATAAGACAAAGTCATCCTATGCAAAGAAAGGTGTCGAGCTGAAGGAGACTGAGCTCGAGATAGGACAGAAGATAAGGCAACAGCTGATGGACTTCATCTCTATGAGTCCTGTTGTAGCTCTGTGCATCGAGGGACACAATGCAGTCGCGCACATAAGGAAGATTGTAGGTGCGACCTCTCCAGGTGAAGCAATACCTGGCACAATAAGGGGTGACCTTTCCTTTGACACATATCACTTAGCAGATAAGAGTGGTAGGCCGATACAGAATCTTATCCACGCGAGCGGCACAGTCGACGAGGCCCTGCGCGAGATGAAGGTATGGTTCAAGGACGACGAGCTGCATGCATGGGAGCGTATCGATGAGCCTCTCATGTACAGGAAAAATCAATGATTACACAAAGAGGTAAGGTGATATTCAATGGCTAAGATGGTTGAAAGGGTTATGGGAGCGATGAAGCATCCTGATAGGATCAGGAATATTGCTATCTGCGCCCATATCGATCACGGCAAGACCACTTTTTCAGACAACCTCCTTGCTGGCGCAGGCATGATGTCTGAAGAGCTTGCAGGAAAGGCTCTCCAGCTTGACTTCCACGAGGATGAACAGGAAAGAGGGATCACGATTGACTCTGCAGCAGTGTCGATGGTGCACGAGTTCGAGAACAATGAATATCTTGTCAATCTTATCGACACCCCTGGCCACGTCGATTTCGGCGGTGACGTCACAAGGGCTATGAGGGCTGTCGATGGCGCAATAGTCCTTACATGCGCTTCAGAGGGCGTGATGCCGCAGACTGAAACAGTCCTGAGGCAGGCTCTCAGGGAGAGGGTCAAGCCGATCCTTTTCATCAACAAGTGCGACCGCCTGATAAAAGAGCTGCAGCTGACTCCTGAGATGATGCAGGAGCGGTTCATCAAGATAATCAATCAC
This sequence comes from Candidatus Woesearchaeota archaeon, assembly GCA_019322385.1. Classification (GTDB taxonomy): domain Archaea; phylum Nanobdellota; class Nanobdellia; order Woesearchaeales; family UBA11576; genus JABMQF01. The sequence goes on along the minus strand of JAHWIS010000148.1, from coordinate 1,873 downwards.
GTGAACAAGCTGATAAAGTCCATCGCTGAGAAAGAGTATGGCGAGAAATGGCAGGTCAATGTGCAGGACGGCAGCGTGTGCTTTGGTTCAGCATTCCACAACTGGGGGCTTTCCATCCCTTACATGAAGGAGCACAACATCACCTTCAAGGATATCATTGACGCTTACGAGCAGGACACCTGGAAAGACCTTAAGAAGAAGTGCCCGCTGCACCAGGTTGTTCTCGATTCTGTAGTCGACCATCTGCCGCATCCTGTTGATGCCCAGAAATACAGGATCCCAAAGATATGGCACGGCGACCTGGAGAGCGAAGATGGGAAAGGCCTCATCAATTGCGACCCGAACGGTCCTATGTATTTTGTGCTTACCAAGACCATTGTGGATCCTCAGGCTGGTGAGATAAGCACTGGACGTCTTTTCTCCGGCACTATGAGCAAAGGCATGGCAGCTTATCTTAACATGGCCAAGCATGAGGCACGGATCCAGCAGGTCTTTGTCATGAACGGCGCTAAACGAGAGATCGTAGACAATGTGCCTTGCGGCAACATCGTCGCTATCGGCGGTCTCAAGTCAGCTCCTGGAGAGACAATAACAGAGAAGCCTTCAGAACCTTTTGAGAAGATCTCGCACATCTTCGAACCTGTAGTCACAAAGGCTATCGAGGCAAAGAACCCTGCAGACCTTCCGAAGCTGATCGAGACATTGAGGATCATCGGAAAGGAAGACCCATCGATCAAGATTGAGATAAATGAAGAGACCGGCGAGCACCTCATGCACGGCATGGGAGAGCTTCACCTCGAGGTCATTGAGAACAGGATAGTATCGGAGAAAGGTGTGCAGATAACCACTTCACCACCTATAGTAGTCTACAGGGAAGCTGTCACAAAGCCTTCAAGCGCTGAAGCTGAAGGTAAATCCCCTAACAAACACAACAAGCTATATTTCAGGGTTGAGCCGCTTGAGCCCGAAGTGTCTGAAGCGATCAAGAAAGGGGATATACCAGAGATGAAGCTTAGGAAAAAAGATACTGCTGTGTTCGACAAGTTTGTAGAGCTCGGATACGATTCCAAGGTCGCAAAGAAAGTCATCGAAGTTTTCAATGGTAGCGTATTGATCGATAAGACAAGGGGTATTGTCTACCTGCATGAGATAGTAGAGTTGATCATGGACATGTTTGAGGATGTCATGAACGCAGGCCCTCTTGCAAGAGAACCTTGCCTTGGTGTCAAGGTTTTGCTTATGGACTGTAAGCTCCACGAGGACGCCATTCACAGGGGTCCTGCACAGATGTACCCAGCAGTGAGGGAAGGTATTAGGGGAGCAATGGCTCTTGCATCCCCTGTGATGTTCGAGCCTGTACAGACATTGAGGTTCGAGGCGCCTGCAGAGTACATGGGTGAGATATCCAAACTCATCAGCAACAAGCGTGGACAGCTGTTGGACATGCAGCAGGAAGGTGAGATGGTAACAGTGATCGGCAAGCTGCCTGTTGGTGAGATGTTCGGTCTTTCAAATGACCTGAGATCTGCGACTGGCGGCAGGGGCAACTCCTCTCTGGTTGATCAGGCATTTGAGCGGATGCCTGGAGAGCTCCAGAAGAAGATTATCAGGCAGATTAGGGAGAGAAAAGGGCTCAAACTTGAGGAATAGATGTTTAAAAGGTAAAAGAGCGTTTTGAGAAGGTTTTACCGCTTTTTTGCTGTTTTTTTTACCACAGAAAACCTTTTAAATGAATGTCATATCCCAAAAGGCAAGCTTACAGGCTGTTATACAGCCAGAAAATGAGAAAGCTGCCTTGATTAGACATTAAAATCAAAAAAAAGCATGGAGGTTTGAATATGGCTAGAGATAAGGTACACGTGAACATTGTTTT
>JAHWIS010000147.1 GCA_019322385.1 Candidatus Woesearchaeota archaeon | reverse complement strand
GGAACTGGTTTGTGGCTGAGAGATTGCCAAGGAAGAACATCTTCTCCTGGTCTATCACAAAATAATCAGCAGAGAGCGCTATCCTTGACTCTGACCAATCGTAATCATAAGGTATTATGATAGGCTCATACTCACCAGTGATATCGCCAGGGGCAAACACCTTCACACGTTCAATATCCTGGTAAAGGTTGTCCTCAACACCATCCTGCAGTATGTCAAGCAGGACATCGATGTTCTCAGAAGGCGTGAACAAAGGATTCACAAATATGAAAAACCATGCAAGATAGAGAAGGAATATAGCCAGCGACATCGCCCAATCTACATGCGACAGTGCTTTCTTAGACCTCTTTTTGAACATATTATGGGTGAAAGGGGTGTTTTTATTAATAAATATTTGCACTTAGAGCCAGTCCAACTCCACTGTCATCGCATCCCAGGTAGGGTATTCTGTGATGATTGCGGGTTTGAGGTGCATTGTCTTGATCTGCTTTTCCAGGTGTTGGACAACGCCTGGGTTTGTGAGGATGCGCATGCGGCGTTTGTCTATCATAAGGAGTTTCTGTGGGACTTCAAACTCACGCATCAGGTGCTTTATCGCAGTGTTGAGCTTATTTAGAGTGAACTGCTTCTGCTTTATTGTCAATTTTTCAAGCTTTTTTGCGTAATCAAATGATGGAGCAAGGTATGGAAGATAGATGACGCCTCTTGTGAGGGTTCCGTCATTGTTTAGGATGTCAAAGTATTGCTTCACGCTCTTTGCCCTGCGTTGGATACGTCTGGCTAATTGGATTTTATCTTTTAATTTTGCTGTACAATAATGGATATTATAGGAAAATTTCTTTTTCTGCGCTTCGCGAAGAAAATATTTGGCAAGAGATTCTGAGCCCTTGACGCCATAGGATAGCCTGTCCTTGGTCCTCATGCCTTGCTCAGAGAGCTTGTTTGCCTTGGCGTCAGACACTTCGAGCTCGTTTATGTTCAGGAACTTGATCTTCTTGTTGAAGAAATCCATTAATTTCATTGTCTTTACTTTCTTGCCTGGGATGCAGGGGATCTCGACACCGATGTCCCACTTGAACTTCCTAACGATATCGATTCGGTGCCAGAGCGTGTCATCGTCGATATTTGGATGGAATCGTATCTCATCAAGGCCTGCGTCGCGCAGTTTCTTGAGTCGTTTCTCATCTGCAAGGTCAAAAGAGGTGTAGAGATGGATGTGGAAACCTTTTCCGAATGCTTTCTTCAGTGCCTTGATGTATTTCACTGTGCGCTCAAGCTTGACAAGAGGGTCGCCGCCAGTAAAGCCAGCGCCTTTTGATTTGCACAGCTGAGCCTCCTCGATGATCTCAGAAATCTTTGCTGTCGGCCATTCATTCGCATAAGTCACATCATGCTGATGCTTCTTGTCAGAGATAGGACAATAAGAACAATTCCTCGGACAGATGCCTGTGACAAACAAGACGAGCTTCTCTCCCTTGACACAGTGTTGGCAGCCTTTGGGGAGATTGCCTATTTTCCAAGAATAAAATGGTGTTTTTGCTATCTTTTTCATTTTCAATGCTTATGCTTTCCGATCTTCAAATAAAACACTATAGGGATTATAAGGAATGCTGCCAGGCAGACCAGAGTATATCTCGAACCGATAATATCTGCGACCAGGCCTCCTAAAAGCATAACTACACCCATTGCAAAGACACCTGTTGTCGACTTGAATGACCCTAATGTTGCTCTTTTTCTCTCAGGCAGAAACTTCTGGAACAGAGGGGCTTCCACAGGCTCAACAAACTCCATTGCAAGGAACAACAACACAATAATTATTGCAGCCAGCATCATCGAATCAACAAAGAACACAGCAAACAATATCAACAACTGGATAAACATCAACAAAGCAAGGTATCTGCTCTTTTTTGAGAACTTCTTAGCTATCCTGATCGTCAGAAGAGGAGCAAATATCGCAAGTATGCCTACCAATGACATGAGGAAACCGAAATACTCCAAGGGCATGTCAAACCCCTGCAGATACGGCTGCCACAGAAGACCTGCTCCTGCAGCAACAAACCAGAAAAATGTCAGCGAAATGATCATCTTCAATATCACAGGATGTTTCATACCGTAGTTGATTGATTCCTTGGACTGTCTCAGGGTCTTGCTGAATAGCTGCTTTATATGCGTCTTTTTCCTCTTGAAATGTTCACCTGCAAAGAGAAGGATCAAAGCTGCAACCAATGTAAACATACCCTGGAATGTCCAGACATGCTTAATCCCTATTGTCGCGACGATAAAAGCAGCAGCCAAAGGCCATACAACTCCGCCGATGTTGGAAATGCTGGCAAACTTAGAGTAGTATTCTTCGATAAAACCAGCTCTTTTATGGTGTTTAAGGTATGAAACCACCCATGCCTGGTCTGCGCCTGTCTCAAGGGTTTGGGTAACACCCCAGATAGCAAACAAGAGCAGCAGATAATAAAAATTAGATGAAAGAGGGATAAGGATGAATAACACACCTGAAAAAAACACGCTTAGTATCACTGAAGCCTTTCTTCCGAATATATCTGCCACAGCACCAGTAGGTATGTCGCAGAGAATGTGAATACCTGCATTGACCATCATCAAGATACCTATCTGGAACAGGCTCAATCCTACACCAACAAGGTATATGACAGCATATGCGCTAATCAGGCTAGGATGAACAAGAGCAGTCAGATAAAAAGGCCACAAAAGCTTTAATTCCTCTTTTTTGAACATATTATCACTCAAACAGATTCTGATAATTCATGAAGATATTATTCGCAGTGTCTTCGAGAGTCATGCCTTTCAATTCTGCAATCTTCTTCAGGGATTCTATCACGAATGCAGGCTCGTTTGTCTTGCCTTGGAATGGTGATAGGAAAGGTGCGTCTGTCTCTGTGAGGAGCTTTGAGATGTGGACTGTCTTGACAAGGTCCTGGAAATGCTCGCTCTTCACGACATTGGTCGGGATAGAGAAGTAATAGCCAAGTTCAGCAGCGCGCTTGACAAGATGCTTCCTGCCGCTGAAGCAGTGCAGGACAACTTTCTTGTAGCCAGTCTCCTCGAGCAGATCTATGCATTCTTTTTCTGCTTTCCTTGAATGCACAATGACAGGTATCTCTTTTTCTTTAGCTATATCTATCAATTTCCTGAACAATTCCTGCTGAAGCTCAAGGTCCTGGCCATGCTTTAGATCCAATCCCACTTCGCCTATTGCTATAGGGTCCTGCGATCGGATGAAGTCAAGCTCTGCATCGATGTCAGTCTCCTTGAAAGCATCTCCCTGCTCTGTCTGGAGAGCGTCGACAGGATAGATCCCTAAAGCAGGCTGGACAATATCATGTTTCTCAGAAAGCTCAATGACCTTGCGGGTGGATTCCCTGTCAACACCATTCGCTATCACGACCTTGACACCAGCATCCCTAGCCCTCTGGATGATATTGTCTACATCTTTAAGCATATCTGGCCAGTCCAGGTGCGCATGCACGTCTATGAGTATTGTCATTGATTAGCCTCAACCACACGAAGGAAATTCTTTGGATGGAGATAAGTATGGTATGCATTGAATCTCTTAGGATTCAACCCCATTGCCCTGTCATAGAAGAACTTGGCCGTCTCCCTGTTATTGAATATTGAGATCGAGACATTGATCAGCCTCTCAAGGATATCCTCATCAGAAGGATGCGCACCAAAAGCCTGCATCATGAGATAATCGACGCTGGTGTAATCAAGGCAGCACTCCTTAACATCAAAAAGCTCCTGCACAAGGTCAAGCTTCAGCAGTAATGCCTCCTTGTTATCAAAATCAAACTCAAGCGCCGCGCTTGCATAACCTATAGCCTCTCCATAGTTCTCTGCAAGATATTCCCTGACTGCAAAAGCAGCAAAAGCAAGCGCGTTATTAGGGTCGAGCTTGTGCAATTTTACACCTAAACTGACCATCTTCTCAAGATCTTCAGCATAGAAAGCCTTGCTAATACGATCCTCGAGACTGAAAATCCTGGCCAGTCTAGGATTCTCAATATAATCCTTGATGCGAACGACATCTCCCATATCAACCAAGCCTCGTCTTGAGCGCGGCAGTGATGATTGGCAGCGCGATTGTTGTATCACAGATGACGTCGACAAAATTGCCTTTTTCATTCATCTTGCCCCAGCTTATGCCTTCGCGCAGCTCTGCACCGCTCGATCCGCCAGGCTCTGGCCTGTCCATAGTGATCTGGATGCCGAACTCAGCAGCATTCGGCGCGAACTGCATGGCCTGTTGTATGAAGTTCTTAGGCACACCGCCTCCGCAATACCACACAGCAAACTTTTTCTTGTCGTCCCAGGCAATATTGAGTATATCCTTAAGATCATCAAATGCATTCACGTCAAGTGTCTTGCCTTTTGCAAGATGGCCCCACACCATCAGGCCAATTCCAGAGTCAGATATCGCAGGGCAGAACACAGGTATCTTTTTCTCATAACAAGTCCTTAATATCGATGGCTTTTCCTTAGGAACAAGAGAGCCAAGCTTCCAGAGGAACTCCTTGATGTTCATCTTTTCATCAGTAAGAGTGTCAAAATGCTTTTTGAAGAAATCCTCAAGACCTCCATAAACCTTGTTGGGCATGTAAGAATCATACATCCTGTCCATGCCCTGCTTGTGGAGCTCTGCATCAGAGACATTTGCCTTGCCCTGATAATGATGATAGCCGATAGCCTCAACAAGATCATGCGTCAAATTCGCACCAGTCGTAACAAAGACATCTATCCAGCCTGACTCAAGCATATCGATGATTATATTTTTCATCCCGCCAGGCACCATTGCACCAGCAAGGCCGAAAAACAGCTTTGTGTCAGGGTCCTTTATCACTTTCTCTGCAATATCTGCTGCATGGGCTATCTTTCCAGCACCCATGACTCCGCTAAGAGACATCTCTTTAACAATATCATCAACAAGCATTCCTTTTTCCAGCCTTATGTGCCTTACTTCCTTGAGATGCTCCATGAAATCACCGTTCCTGAGAATACAGCGTCTCCTTATGGTTTAAAAAGAACCAAGGAGACCTATTTAAAATTAACTTTTGCAATACCAGGTTTAAAAGGGCTAAACAACAACATTTATAAAAGACATCTTAATATCAGAGAGCCACATTAGGGGTATTTTGAAGGACTCTAAAACGCTAAAAACACGTATAAAAGGTGGTAATAATGGCAATTGTAGGCTTTGAATTCACAAAGATCAATGTCCAGAAACAGGAGACTGCAAAGGGCAAGATCAACATAAGCAACAATGTGGCGATCGCTGACATAAAGAAGAGCGACCTCCAGCTGGGAAAGACAAAGCAGACCGGCATCAAATTCATCTTTGACTACAGGTCATTGTATGAGCCCAAGTTCGCAAGGATAGAGCTTGGTGGAAATATACTGTTTCTCACAGATGAGAAGAATGCAAAAGAGATACTGGAAAGCTGGGATAAAGAGAAGAAGATAAAGAAAGAGATTGCAGAGACAATAATCAACTCAATCCTTACAAAGTGCAACATACAATCGATAATCCTAAGCAACACAGTCAATCTCCCTCCGCCAGTTCCGATGCCAAAGGTGAATGTTGCATCAGCAGTGCCAAAACCAAAAGGCGGGGAAAAGAAAGAGGAGAAAAAAGAGAAACAAGAAAGCCTTAAGAAATGATGGTCTAAGATGGCAGGTGACGTAAACCTAAAGGTTGCAGAAGCAATACAAGATGATGTAAATAAAGGAATCGTAAGGATAGATTCCAGCCTGATGCACCAGGTAGGGGTACGGAGCGGCGACATCGTAGAGATAGAAGGTGAGAGGAAGACAGTAGGCATCGTGGACAGGGCATACCCTGGCGACATAGGGCTGAACATCATCCGGATGGATGGAATTCTCAGGAGAAATGCAAAGACAGGCATAGGAGAGATAGTCAAGGTACGGAAAGCAGAGGTCAAACCTGCAACAAAGGTCGTTGTCGCGCCTGCAAGGAAAGGCATCATGATAAGGGCGCCGCAGGAGCTGTTCCAACAGGGACTCCTAGGAAGGGCAGTGGTCAAAGGAGACATCGTGTCATTGGGCGGCACAAAAAGACGAAGGAACACGATGAGCGAGAGCCCGTTTGAAGACATATTCTCGATACTCGACGAGAGCATGATGGGATTTGGTCTAGGCGACATAAAGTTCATCGTAGCAGAGACTTTGCCAAAAGGCGCAGTCCTGATCTCGAACACAACAGAGGTCGTGTTCAATCCAGAAGCAGTAGAGCTGAAAGAAGAGGAAAAGGTTTTCGAAGTCACGTACGAGGATATCGGCGGTCTTCGGGAAGAGATAAAGAAGATAAGAGAGATGGTCGAGCTGCCGCTGAAGCACCCAGAGATATTCGAGAGGCTCGGGATCGACGCTCCGAAAGGTGTTCTTCTGCACGGACCTCCAGGAACTGGAAAGACACTGCTGGCAAAAGCAGTCGCGAACGAGACAAACTCAAACTTCATACTCATAAACGGCCCGGAGATCATGAGCAAATATTATGGCCAGTCGGAAGAGAACCTCAGGAAGAAGTTCGACGATGCAGAGAAGAACGCGCCAAGCATCATATTCATCGACGAGATAGACGCGATAGCGACAAGAAGGGAAGAGACAAAAGGAGAGGTGGAGAGACGGGTTGTTGCGCAGCTTCTTGCGCTCATGGACGGGCTGCAGTCACGAGGAAAGGTCGTGGTTATAGCAGCATCAAATGTCCCGAACCTGCTCGACCCTGCATTGAGGAGACCAGGAAGGTTTGACAGGGAGATAGACATAGGCGTGCCTGACAAGAAAGGCCGACTGGACATACTCAAGATCCACACACGAAACATGCCGTTAGGAAAAGATGTTGACCTGAAGGAGATAGCAGGCGTGACGCACGGGTTTGTCGGAGCAGACCTCTCATCACTGGCAAAAGAGGGTGCGATGATAGTGCTGAGGAAAGTGCTTCCAGAACTCCAACTCGAGAAGGATGAGGCGATACCAAAAGACACGCTTGAGAAACTCCGTCTTACGCAGAGGGATTTCTGGGATGCCCTGAAGGTAGTGAGCCCAAGTGCTATGAGAGAGGTCCTCGTCGAGGTCCCTAATGTGAAATGGGAAGACATCGGAGGGCTTGAGAATGTCAAGCAGGACCTGCGCGAGGCTGTCGAATGGCCATTGAAGAGCCCTGAGGTGTTCACACGCATGGGAGTCACGCCGCCAAAAGGAATATTACTTTATGGGCCGCCAGGAACAGGAAAGACAATGCTTGCAAAAGCAGTCGCGACCGAGTCAGAAGCGAATTTCATACTCATAAAAGGCCCTGAACTATTGTCTAAATGGGTCGGGGAATCAGAAAAAGCAGTGCGGAAGGTGTTTGAGAAGGCAAGACAGACATCGCCGTCAATAGTATTCTTTGACGAGATAGACTCGCTCGCGCCTCGAAGAGGGGCAAGCGGAGACAATAGGGTGAGCGAAAGGGTCGTGAACCAGCTGCTGACAGAGATCGACGGGCTCGAAGAGCTGCACAACGTGGTTGTTGTCGGAGCCACAAACAGGCCAGACATATTAGACGCTGCATTGCTTCGTCCTGGACGGTTCGACCGAATAATAATGGTCGGATCCCCTGACGAGAAGACAAGAGTGAAGATATTCGAGATACACACAAAAGACATGCCGCTGGCAAGAGATGTCAAGCTTGGAGAGTTCGCAGCACAGACAGAAGGATATGCAGGGGCAGACATAGAGAGCCTTTGCAGGGAAGCGGCAATAATCGCGCTCAGGAAGGACATGAAGTCAAAAGAGATCAAGGCAAAGGACTTTGAAGAGGCATTGCAGAGGGTAAGACCCTCTGTGACCAAAGAGATAGAAAAAGCATATGAAGAACTCCGGGGAAAATTTAGGAGAGCCACAGCAAAAGAGATGAAGGAGTCAAAGCCTGACTATTTCATGTGAAAAGATGGTGAAAAAGATACTGTTTGGAATCATATTCCTTGTTCTAGTATTCTCATTGCTCGGATGCGCAAAAGATGATCTGAGCATAAGGCAGGTCTCGCATAGGGAGGAGATAACAGAGAAGAGCCCTGAAGAATTTCTTTCAGCAGAGGCTCAGGCAGGCAAGCTTGTCGCAGTCTATGACCAGGAGATGAGCATCCGCAGAGGAGGAAAAGCAGAGAACTGGCTGATGATAAGCAATTCAAGGGATAAAGACGAAGCGTTCACGATATTCCCATGTACCGGATGCGAATTCGATGCCGAGAAGATTGATGTCGCTGCAGGAGAACACGCAATAATCCGATTCAATGCTGCAGGAGAAGGGCAAAAGGATATAAAGGTCAAAGACAGCAATGAGAATGCATATGGGCATGCTACAATAAGTGTCATGATCAAGTGAGATGATAAAAATGGGTGAAAAACCAGGTGATAAGATAAGAGTGGTGTGCGACAAAGAAGAACATGTCGGCATCCTCATAAACAAGAAAAAAGACGTCACAGTCGTGAAGCTCGAGAACGGATATAATGTCGGGATCGAGAACAAGAAGATAAAGAAGATAGAGGTCCTTGAGGAAGGGAAAGAGATAGAGATAAAATACGAGAAGAAAGCAGAGAAGAAAAAAGGGCTTCCTAATATCTCTATCCTGCACACCGGCGGGACAATAGCATCCAAGGTTGATTACAGGACAGGCGGAGTGTATGCCTCATTCAAGGCAGAAGATTTCTTAGGCATGTTCCCTGAAGTCGGAGACATAGCCAACATCAGCTCTAAACAAGTCCTTAATGTAATGTCAGAGGATATCCTGTTCAAGGACTATGTAAAGCTGGCAGAAGCTGTCAAGAAAGAGATAGACGACGGTGCAAAAGGAGTCATAATAGGCCATGGAACAGACACCATAGCAATGACTTCAGCAGCGCTGGCATTCATCTTCGAAAAAGTGCCCATACCTGTACTATTGGTAGGAGCGCAAAGAAGCTCGGACAGAGGGTCAAGCGACGCAGCAATGAACCTGGTCTGCGCAGCAGAATTCATAGCAAAGACTGATTTTGCAGGCGTTGCCCTATGCATGCATGAAAGCGCTGCAGATGAGACCTGCGTGATACTCCCTGCAACAAAGACAAGGAAGATGCACACCTCAAGAAGGGATGCATTCAAGGCCATAGATGACAAACCTATCGCAAGGATAGAATACAAGACAAGGAAAATCAAATTCCTGAAAGACCATGTGAGAGCAGGCGGAAATGTGCTGGTCAAGAACAAGTTCGAGGACAAGGTAGCAATAATAAAGACATATCCTAACATGAAGCCGCACCTTATCGACGCTTTGATCGACAATGGATACAAAGGGCTTGTGCTGGAAGCAACAGGCATAGGACAGGCACCTACAAACATCGAAGAGAACCTGCCTAATTACGAAGCGCTGAAGAAGTTCATCAGCAAAGGCGGAGTCATTGTCCTGACTTCACAATGCATCTTCGGAAGGGTGCACCCAGACATCTACACGAACTGCAGAAGACTGAAGGATATCGGGATCATTTTTGGGGAAGATATGCTAACAGAGACAGCGTTTGTTAAATTAGCCTGGCTTTTAGGGAACTACAATACAGATGATACAAAGAAGATGCTCACTGAGAATCTGAGGGGAGAGATCAACCCGCAGATAAGCGAAGAAGATTATCTTGAAGAATAATGATCACGATAGAAGACCTCATCAACAAGATAAAGTGGGATAATCGCGAGGATCCTGCTGACTATTTATTGTTTTACCTTGACAGGATAACTAAAAAGCTCGTCGAGATACGATACAAAGACATACTGCGTGTCGAGGACGGGTTCATCGTGCTTGAAAGAGAGGGGGAAGAGACAAACATACCCCTGCACAGGATAAGGAAAGTCACAAAAAAAGGAGAAATCGTATGGCAGAGAATCTAGATTATTCCAAGATCGGGCTGAAATGCGGAATCGAGATACACCAGATGCTCGACTCCCACAAGCTGTTCTGCCAATGCCCTTCTGTTCTCCGTGATGACAAGCCAGATGTTGTCGTCAAGAGAAAATTACGTGCTGTTGCAGGAGAGGTCGGAGAGATAGACATTGCTGCAAAGCATGAGATGGAGAAAGGCCTTTATTTTATCTATGAAGCTTATTCTGACACTACTTGTTTAGTAGAACTTGATGAAGAGCCTCCGCAGCCTATGAATGAAGAGGCATTGCGCACTGTATTGCAGGTGTGCAAGATGATGAACTCTCACATTGTCGATGAAGTGCAGGTGATGAGAAAGACAGTCGTGAACGGATCCAACACCGCAGGATTCCAGAGGACAGCGCTCGTCGGAGTAAACGGATTTCTCGAAGTTGATGGCGCGCGGATAGGAGTCCCGACAATATCCATAGAAGAAGACGCAGCAAAAGACATCTCAAAAGGCGTCGACCAGCAGGGAAGGCCATATGCAGTGTGGAGGCTTGACAGGCTAGGCATACCTTTGATAGAGATAGG
>JAHWIS010000146.1 GCA_019322385.1 Candidatus Woesearchaeota archaeon | reverse complement strand
TGACTTGTCTTCTGTCAGGTCTTTTAAGAAGATAATCACGCTCTCCGCCGTATCCTATCTTTAGTACAGGGACATAGACAGGCGGGTCGCCATCAGTGCTGATTGGGATGAATATCTTGTTCATGATACAAAGGGTTGACGAGACATATTTATAAAAGTTTCCCAAGTAACCACTCTAAAGTACTAAAGAAACGAAAATTTTAAATAGCCACACACAAACTCAAAACCCATGACAGAAACCAGTCACACACTGGATGATCTTGCATGGAACCCGTTTGACCATGAGTTCGAGGGCATATTGCAGTGCGCTTCACAGAAGCTAGAGCCAGAAAGAGCGATATATGTCTTTGAGTTTGTAGAAAACAATGCAAGTATTGTATATTATGTTGATTCAGACAATGCAAGATGCACTGTCTATGCAATGTTCCATGACGAGGAAAAGAGCGGAGCAAGGAAAGTCTCAGCAGATTTTAAGATACAGCCGCACAGGTTTGATGATTTCCTTGAGACATTCGCAAGGATAAAGAGCAATGGCGATGGCCTGCGTTGCTCGCATGATCCTCCTAAAAGAAAGCCGAGGCATCTGGTGATGGTGCTCAAGGACTGTCTTGTTGAAGAGGTTGATTTTGAGTATGATCATGAGTACGAACCAAGGCCTGCGAGGCATGATTACCATCAGCCTATATTTTGTTGATCATCCTTCTTTTCCATTCCAAAATCATTCCAAAATTTATTAAACATACCGGATCTTAACAAAAAAATGACAAAGACTATCCTTATCTATCCGCCGTTCTGCACTCCAGCCAGTCCGCCGTATTCAATAACCAATATCTATGCATTCCTGAAGAATAACCTGCCTGAAGATTGCGAGCTTGAAGTGCTTGACCTTAACATAGATTTCCACAAGATGAAGCTGCCAGGCTATCAGAAATACTACAGAGGAATCAAGCAGGATTACAATCCAAAAGAATACGATGATGTCACAAAGGAATACAAGCGGATCACCAAGCACACTTATTCAGAGAACAACAGGAGGATCCTAGACGAGCTGGAGCCAGAGTTTTTCGACGAGTTCCTGCAGAAGATAATAGAGAAGGGGCCTGACAGAGTCGCATTCAGCATTGTCTATTCAAGCCAGGCATTCTATGCATATACTCTCATCAAAGCCCTGAAGGAATTAGGGATTGAGACCATAATCGGCGGCCCTGCAGTCAACAAGAAACTGGAAGAGGAGGCAGATATTAAGCTGAGCAATGAGCTTGAGTTGCTCAACCACATAACAGGGGAAGAGATAGATCACAGAAGCCTGAACTGCAGGACAGTGCTTGACTTCAGTATCTACAATCTCGATGATTATTTCACTCCAGAGCCGGTCATGCCTATCCGCACGACAAGCGCGTGCTATTACAAGCGCTGCACATTCTGCACGCATCATAACAATACACCATACATAGAATATCCCCTTGAGAACATAAAGGAATCAATAGTCAGGTCCAGGGCAAAGCATGTGTTCATTGTCGACGACCTGGTCCACAAGAAGCGCCTTCTCGATATTGCAGCATTCCTAGGCCCTTTGGACATAACCTGGATGTGCCAGCTGCGCCCTAGCAGTGAGTTTGACAGAAAGACCTTGGAGATGCTGAGCGCATCAGGACTTAAGACAATCATCTGGGGTGTTGAGTCTGCATCTGACAGGATCCTGAAGCTGATGCAGAAAGGCACGAACAAGAGGGAGATTGAAAAGGTCCTCAAGGATTCCCACGATGCAGGCATAAAGAATGTCGTCTATATCATGTTCGGCTTCCCGACAGAGAGCGAGGCAGAGGCCTTAAAGACAATTGATTTCCTTAAGCGCAACAAGGACAATATAGACCTCATCTCAACATCTATCTTCGGTCTTCAGAAAGGCACAGTGATCTACAAGAACCCCATACTGTTCGGCATAAAGAAGATTACAGAAGAGAAAAGGACAATGCTAGAGCCCAAGATAACATTCGAAGTCAGCCACGGCCTTACAACCCAGCACGCAACAGACCTGAGACGCAAATACAAGAAGACACTGGACGCCCTAAGCAAATACCCAAGGACCATGAACTTCTTCAGGGAGCATATGCTTTGGCTGTCATCAGTACCAAAACCTTATTAAACCATCAATCATTTACACTCAATATGGAAAAGAGGTGGCAAACAGTCCTTCATTGGGCTCCAAGGATATTAGGTATTCTTTTCGCGATATTCGTTAGCATCTTTGCATTGGATGTCTTTGGCCAGGACCAGGCATTCTGGCAGACTGTTGTCGCTTTGATCATGCATCTGGTCCCGACATACATTGTTGTCCTTCTTCTCTTGCTGTCATGGAGGCAGGAGTTCATCGGCGGAGTAAACTTTGTCGCGCTCAGTGCATTGTACCTGCTTCTGTTCAGGGGCCAGCACATCCTGACATACATCCTGATATCAGGACCTGCATTTCTGATAGGCGCATTGTTCATCTGGAACAGCTATCTGCCTGTGCCCAAGAAGCCGTCTGAACCTAAGAAGCTGTCTGTGCCCAAGAAGCTGCCTGTACCTAAGAAAGGCAAGAAGAAGAAATAGATAGCCCCACACAGCGCTATATCTTATTCATCCAGTGGACTGCATTGCAGATCTTTCTCCAGCAGTTTCTGTTCTTCTGAATATACGTAGCTGCCTTTCACATAGTGCCCTGCAAGGACAAAAGGAAGCCAGTGCGCGTCAGCCTCCCACATCTTGTCATAAGGGACATCCTCATGAGCAAACCATTCAGGCCTCATCTCTTCAGTCTCTTTAGGTTCACCAGTCCACTGCTTTACAAAATATACATGCATCACTTGGTTCCATTCAGGCTTTTTTGGGAACTGGAAATCCAGTTCGCCTACCTTGTAGATATGCTGTTCTTCAGCAAGTATACCGCACTCTTCCTTTAATTCGCGAACCGCGGCCTGGGGTATGGTCTCTTCATCTTTCTTCTTTCCGCCAAAACCATTGTATCTACCATTGCCAAAGCCAGTCTTCTTCATACCTAGAAGTACATGATTGTTTTTCACCAACAGACATAATGTGACTTGCCTGACTTTCTCCATCATACCCCCAAGATAAAAAAGAGTAGCCCCGCGCGGATTCGAACCGCGGTCCTCAGGTCCAGAACCTGAGATGACTTGCCTCCCATAATAGGAATTGGCCACTACACTACGGGGCTTTGTTGGTCGGGCTGTTGAGCCCTGCGAAACAGCCCTTAGCTTTGCGTATCAAATGCGCGTAACCATTTGCTACCTGCTACGGGGCTGTGTATCTTGTGAGAGAAATGATTTGTTTATAAAATTTACCCTACTTCCTCGTCCCAAGCTTATTCTTCTTTAAGAATTCAAGTATGTGCTTATCTACTTGCCGCGGGTTCTGGAGGTTGACGAAATGACCTCCTCCAGGGATGAGGGTCAGTTTAGAGCCTTTTATCTTCTTGCACATCTCAAGTGAGTCGATCTCCGGCAGTATCCTGTCTTCCTCGCCTTCCATGATCAATACAGGGACATTGATCTTCTTCAGAATTGATTTGACATTGTATTTTGTCATCTCTTCAAGGCATGCAAACACTGATTTCATGGGTGTAGCGCGCAGGCTATTGTGCATGAGGCCGTACTCAGAGTATTTTGTCAGGTCAATATCCTTCAGGTGCTTGAAATGCTCTTGCGTGATTGACTCATGCGAAACCAGGAAATCCAGGACGTGTTTGATGAATGGAGAAAATACCTCCATCTCCTTGTGCTTCAGCACATTCCTGTATGTCGTATCGCAGAGCACTAATCCTTGGATTCCCCTCCTGAACATCTTGTAATAGATGAGCGATATCATGCCTCCCATGCTGTGACCGATAAGAACGAATTTCTTTATCTTCTCTTTTTTGATGAGCTCATGGAGGTCCTTTGCAAAGCATTCAAGGTCATACTGCTTCTTTTTTTCTGGTTTGTCTGACTGGCCATGCCCACGAAGGTCGAATGCCAGCGTAGAATACCCTTTCCCTTCAAGGAACTCTATCTCTTTCTTCCACGCAGTCCAGTTGTGCAGCCATCCATGCACGAATATCAAGAAGAGCTCTGACTTTCTCTTTACTCGGTAATTGATCTTTGTCCCATCAAATGATTCTAAAATCATGATATCCCTTTTTGCTTAGTTGTATTAAAAAAATAGTTGTTTATAAATTATGCGGTATTAAATAAACCTCTTTTTAGCGCTTTTCAACAGCATATTCAGGCACTTCTTGTATTGTTTCTTGGATAGGTCCTTTGACTGCTCTTTTGCATATACCTTCAGTTTCCACTTGAAGAACAGCATATCTGTGCACTGGAGATATGCTATCCATACATCTATTCTCTGTTTAAGGGTCTTGTCTTTCATGTATTTTAGGTATGTGTTAAGGTAAATATTCAATCTTTTCCCTGTAAGCCTTATCTTCCAGGGAGGCTGTGCACTATAAGGGTCGAACAGCATTGTCACATCCCTTGCATTGTCTCCGAATGAGAGCCATTCCCAATCAATATATCTGATGCCTTGTTTAGTGAAAAGGATATTTGTCAGGCAGGGGTCTGAGTGTAGCATTGAAAATCTTTTCAAGGATGTGAAAAGATGGTTGTTTTCTTTGATATATCTTTTCAGCTTTGGGACCAGTAATTTTATGTCAGGATCATTTAGTAATACGGGGCAGTCTTTCATGTATTCCTTGAACTCTTTTGAGATCGCCTTGTAGAGGTCAAACCTCTTGCTTTTCTTGTATATTGTTCCACAGAATGGGTATCTTTTCCTGTGCAGCTCGGCGAGCTTCTTTGCATGCATCCGCAGGTGTCTGTCACTCCAGCGGTTGATGTGTTTTCCCTCGATGAATATCAGCACTGAATACACTCTTGGCAGTATCTTCTTGGACCTGTCGAAAAAGAGAGGTGTAGGGCCGAAGTCTTTAGGGATTATCTTCAGGTATTCAAACTCCTTCTTCATGTTCTTCTCGATGTAGCGTCGTAGAGCTATCCTGAAAACCAGTTTGTTCTTCCCATTGACCACAGCAAGCATGCTAAGATTGTTCTCACCGACTCCAAGCTTGGAGACCTTTATTGTTCTAATCTCTTCCTTGATCCCAAGCTTTCCTTTGTTCAGCCTTATTGACTGCCTAATCTGCTTTTCGTATTTTTGCAACAAAAAACCCCTCTGTATCATTGTCTTGCGGCCATATACGAAGACACTTCTTGACCTCATCCGAATATGTCTTCCCTTCAAAAGACACAACAGCATCACTCCTCTTCAGCCCTGTTAGCTTTATCTCCTCGAGCTTTGCATCATCAAACGAGTCCAGCAGCCAATCTACAACACCTTCATCCTCTTCTGGCTCTAGAGTGCAGGTGCTATATACCAAGGTTCCGCCTGATTTCAGCACGCCAAACCCTGCTTTCAGGAGATTCTTCTGTGTCTTTGCAAGGTGTGATGCAAGCTTCGGATTCCACATCT
>JAHWIS010000145.1 GCA_019322385.1 Candidatus Woesearchaeota archaeon | reverse complement strand
GTCTTCATGCTCCTCAAGAACCTCATCAATCATTTGACAAGACCAACAGCAACATCAGCGGTAGTGCCTGTAATACCTGGCATCAAGGTGGGCGGGTTCCAGATACCTCTTATCACTGGTTGGATTGCGTTGTTCATAGTCATACTAGTGCACGAATTTTCGCACGGCGTTGTTTCAAGGGCGCATAACCTTCCTGTGAAATCATCAGGCATATTCTTCCTAGGTCCTCTGATGGGCGCTTTTGTCGAACCAGAGGAGAAAAAGCTCAAGAAGGCGAGCGACACGACGCAGTATTCTGTATATGCTGCAGGCCCATGGTCAAACATACTGCTTGCAGGAGTCTGCCTGCTGCTTCTTACTTATATCTTTGTTCCGGGGATAGGAGCGATGGAGAATGAGGTAGGTGTAGAGCTCGTCGGAGTGACAGAAGGATACCCTGCGATTGATGCTGGACTGCAGAGCGGGATGGTGGTGACTGCTGTCAACAACGAGAGCCTGACTAACTATGAGCAGTTCAGGGAAAAGCTTTCCATGATGCGCCCAAATGATTCAATAAGCGTAACTGCAAACGGGACTGTATTCACTTTTCTGACAGTTGCCAACCCAAGCGACCCTGAGAAAGGATATCTTGGAGTGATGGCAGCAAGCAAGCCGATGGTCGAGCTTAAGAGCGACGCCTGGTATTTCAACCTGTTGCACGCTGTAGTGGGATGGTTCGCCAGCCTGTTCGCCATAACAGGGCTGCTTAGCTTTGGTATAGGTCTTGCAAACCTGCTTCCGCTGGGGCCTGTCGACGGAGGAAGGATGCTGCAGGTGACACTGCAGAAGATCAAAGGGAAAGAAAAAGGAGATATGATCTGGAGAAAGATAAGCGTACTTACACTCCTACTGCTTGCAATAAACCTGTTCTGGCCCTTGTTTAAATGGATTGGCGGGCTGTTTGTCTGATGATGACTGTACAATTCTAAAATGATATATGTAATCCTGCTCGAACCAGTAATACCAGGGAACATCGGAGCAGTGGCGCGGGTGATGAAGAACTTTGGGTTCGGCAAGCTCGTACTGATAAACCCTCACTGCGACCATCTATGTGATGAAGCAAGGAACCGTGCAAAGCATTCACAGGAAGTGCTTGAGAATGCAGAAGTAATAGATTTCTTTGTTGTTGATGATTATGATTATCTGATCGCGACGACTGCGAGGGTCGGGACTGACTATAACATATCGCGCAGCCCATTGTCACCTTCAGAGCTTGCGCAGAAACTTAAGAGTATCAGCCCTGAAAAGAAGATAGGGCTTGTGATAGGACGGGAAGGCAAAGGCATGTTCAATGAAGAGATCGAGAGATGTGATTTTGTGGTTACTGTCCCTTCATCAACAGAATACCCTACATTGAACATATCGCACGCAGTCGCTGTCCTGCTGTATGAATTATACACTGCGTTCAGCGAACAGACTTCGACAAGCCACATAACGCCGATAGGCAAGCCAGAGAAAAACCAGATAATGCGGATGTTTGATGATGTTTTTGATGGGATGCGATGGGAGACAAAGGAGAAGAAAGAGACACAGCAGAAACTGTGGAAGAAGATAGTCGGGAAATCTATGTTGACAAAGCGTGAGGCTTATGGTGTTATGGGTTTTTTGAGGAAGGTAATGCAGCAGCAAAAACCGGTCAGAGTTAAAGCTAAAGCAGGAAAGAGAAAAGTCCCGCCAAAGAAAAAATCTCAAAAAGAATCAATAAAGAAAAGGGCTTCGCCAAAAAAGGTTACGTCAAGAGGTAGAGCAAAGGCAGAGAGAGCAGGGAGAGCAAAGCAAGGGAAGAGAAGAGCAGCAAAGGCAAAGGGAGCAGGGAAGAGGAAAGCGACGAAGAAAACAGGGACGGCAAAGGCCGGGACAAAGAAGAGGCAGGCCCGGAGAGGGGCCAAAAGATAAATATTTAAATACGCTAGGAATTGATTACACTTAAGATGGCAGACGAGAGTGAAAAGAAACTGGGAATAACTGTCAAGAAAGAGGAAGATATGGCAGAGTGGTATCAGCAGGTATGCCTCAAGTCTGAAGTTGCGGACTATGCACCTGTAAAGGGATGCTACATACTGCGGCCTCTTGGATATGCCTTGTGGGAGAAGATACAGGAATACTTCAACAAGCGCATGAAATACAGGGGAGTGCAAAATGCCTACTTCCCGCTGTTCATACCAGAATCATTTTTCCAGAGAGAGGCAACGCATGCAGAAGGGTTCACGCCTGAAGTCGCATGGATCGCAAATAGGGATGAGGAAGGAAGCGAGAGGCTTGCGATACGACCTACATCCGAGACAATCATGTATGATTCTTACTCAAGATGGCTGCGAAGCTGGAGAGATCTGCCTATACGGATAAACCAATGGGCAAATATCGTAAGGTGGGAGACACAGGCAACAAAGCTTTTCCTTCGCAGCAGGGAGTTCCTATGGCAGGAAGGCCACTGCGTCTATGAGACAGAG
>JAHWIS010000144.1 GCA_019322385.1 Candidatus Woesearchaeota archaeon | reverse complement strand
GGGCTGTGTGATGCTGGTGTTGGGTATGATGAACTGCAGGATATGTTTGTTAAGAACCTTGCTGCGGATATTGATGTGTACAAGGAATACCATGCATTGATTGTAGAGCATGCGAAAAGGCATTGCAAAACGAAACCTGTGTGTGTAAACTGTCCTATTGCTAAAATATGCAGTCACCAGAAACAGTGACTGAAAAATACGCAGAAGCCGTTGCATTTAATCGATGTTATGTGCCTCTTGTTGAAGGGTCGAGCATTTTTTGCAAAGCAAAAAAACGGAGAGGTTTAAGTTACCAAAATTTTAGATATATTTATATATCTTAATTCCATATATCAATAAATGAATTTTAAATTTACTAAAATTAAAACAATCATCTCAACTGTTACTGCACTCATAATAATTATCTTTTTAATATTAATTTTTGCTGGTTGTTTCGGAACTTGTCCACCAAATTTTTATAGAAATATTATTATTGTTTTAATCATAGGATGGATTGTTTTTTTTGCTCTGATTTTCTTTTCTATTAGTTTATTCCAGAAATAATTTTGGTAACTTGAATTGTGCCTAATCGATGTTATATTCCCGAAGCCGAAGGCAAGAGTGAACAGGGTTGGTAAGCGACAACCTAGCCCCCTGTAAACGTGGTTGAGCACCGCAAGCTTTAAATACCCTAATATTTAAATATACCATTATATTTGTGTTTAGGTAGTGTAAAGACAGCGAATTCGCTGAGAAAACTAGAAAGAGGTAGCGCAAACTTTCAGTTTGCTGACCTCTAAACAAGTTTAGAGGAATATAATGGAGCTGTCAACAGTAGTAGGGATTATAGTAATTATAGTTGTAGCAGTGTTGATAATGAAGTTCCTTGGTAAGCTGGTTTCTTTCTTGCTCAGTGTTGTTGGGATTATACTTGTTGTATGGCTGGTGATTGTAGGCCTGAGATATCTTGATGAGCAGAATGTGCGTGATAATCTGATGAATTCGAACAGCATGTTTGTCCTTCAGGATGGGGACAGCATGGTGACAGGGTTTGCTACGCAGGATGTAGGTGAAGCAGATGTTTCAGGGCTTGAAAATGAGCTTGACAACCCCAATTCAAATATCTATGATGATTATTACAAGGTCATTGTTGTCAATGCAGATGCTCTTCCAGAGAAGACTGCAATGCTTTTTGATGTTGCGGATGATGAGGATAAGCTGAAGCTGTTCAAGAGCTATGTTGACAATAACTTGCTTGAAGGCGATTTTGTGGAATCACTTGTTGAGAAAGAAGAGCAAGGGGATGTCGAGGTATACAAGGAGACCCTTGCTTTCAGGCATGGGATAAAGGACGTGCTAAGTTCATAGTTTTATGATCAAAATGCATGAAAAAAAGAGGTGTGTAACAGTCTTTTTCTTACTTCTAGCTGTATTAATATCTGTTTCGCTTGCTGTCGCGGAAACACAAGTTTTCAGTGACGAGGTCATCTCTGGAGAGAGCGTTGAGATTGATGAATTTACATTTATCATAACAATGAACAAATGGGCTAGCGCGATATTTGTTGACGCAGGCACCATGTTCCAGACAATCCAACGCGAAGATTGCGAGGACATGGAAAACTTTGAGATATGCTTTGACAATGTCACTTATGATGTGGATGAGAACGAGGTGTATGCAGTCGTCAGGATATTCAGGTCCAAACCTGACGTGTCGATAACAAAGTCGATGAACGCGACCGAGCTCTATGTCGGGCAGGAGGCAGAGGTTACGATCACTATTACTAATACTGGTGATACAGCGTCGCAGATAATCATGACAGATGACTATCCTGCAGGGGTCGAGATATATGACCTTGAAGGAGGGTGCAGAGAGCACGAGAACCAGGTGTACTGGCAGGGACATCTTGACGAGGATGAAGAAAAGGAGTGTAACTTCATAATAAAACCGACGAGGGAGCTGCACCAGAGCTTTGTCGCACACCTCAAGTACTGGGACGGGTTCAAATGGATCGATGAGTACAGCGCCCAGATGACTGTCGATGTCGAGCCTGTGATCACACTATACTCAAGCATTGTGCGAGAAGAATATGAGATAGATGGAAGAACATTTGATTTTGAGGACGAGAATCCGGGCATACACATAGGCGAGACAGCCAGGCTGATAATCAATATAACAAATGAGTATGGCGAAAGGATCACTGTCAATGCGCTTGACATAAGACTTCCTCCTGATCTTGTGTACAAGTCAATCGGCCATCTCAGGTTCAATTTCCAGAATGCCAGCGGGGACAGGACAAGCATAGTGTGGAGCTCAGACAGGGTGAGCAAGATAAACAACCAGCTCCTGCAATGGGATGGCAGGATAAATGCAAGGGATTCAAAGCTTTTCATAATAAAACTTGAAGCAAAGAGAAGCGGCCACCAGAACGTCATAGTGAACCTGGACTATGAATATGATGATTATACTTTCGAAAAGATAGAATATGAGGCTTTTGAGGTGTCTGACCCTGGCGTTGCTGTACGTATGACTATCGACGACGAGAGCAAGCTGTTCTCAATACCTGAACGGCTTGATGAGGAAGAAGATTCGATAGACCTTGAGGCCCTGCACCCGTACAGGGTCACTGTATACACGCAGAACATCAACAAGTATTCAGAGCTCGAGGATGTCGATGTGACTGTATACACAGAACTTGCAGGTTTCCCTCCGGTGCATTATTCTTCTATTGAGGAAGAAGGGCAGAAGATACCTTACAGCCTGGTGCTGATACCGCCGCAGATCGGGGCGAACAAGGAATTCAAGATGAATGTCTCTATAGGATTCAAGAACGAGTTCGGCGAGCGCCATTACAACAGCACAGAATTCAAGATAACAGTGAACCCTGCAAAGGACCTGACAATCGATATAGATTCTGAAGAGGGCTTTGTGCTGGAAGGCAATGAGGAGACAGAGATACGCGTGTCAGTGAACAACAAACGCCTGGTCGACCTTCGGAATGTCCAGGTGAAGGACGTGATAGATCCTGCGCTGCATGTCGAAGGCGCGCACAGCAAGAAGCTGAAGCTGAACAGGGAAGAGGATACTGATGTCTACTCCTACAGACTGATACCTCCTATAGTGCGGAACAAGACACGCTATAACATAACGACTACTGTATCTTTCTTTGATCCTGACCTGAAGCAGAATATTGATTATATCAAGACTACTTTGATAACTGTTATCCCATTGAAGCCAGACATATCTGTCGATGTCAATCTTGACGAGCCAGATGACATCTATCCTGGCAC
Organism: Candidatus Woesearchaeota archaeon; assembly: GCA_019322385.1. Lineage (GTDB taxonomy): Archaea > Nanobdellota > Nanobdellia > Woesearchaeales > UBA11576 > JABMQF01. The sequence continues at coordinate 16,282 of JAHWIS010000144.1, read as the reverse complement.
GCTGATACCTGTCGAGTATGTCATCGGCAATGACGAGGAAGAGGAGATCGTCAGGGACATCACAGTCTATTTCCCTATACAAGAGGAAGTGGACTTTATAGGGCCAAAGACATACCACATCGACAAGCTCGACCCTGGCGAAGAGGTCACGATACAGGATGTTGTTAAGCTGCGGCCGAAGATCGTGCGGAAAAGTCTGAAGTTGAACAAGACAAGGGTTGAGTATTATGACAATTATGGAAATCTTTTTGATGAGAACGAGACAGGCGACAACATCGAGGTGTTGTCTGGGCTGATCAATGGCCCTGCAGTGTTTTTGAGAACTGTCGTGCCTGAGCTGATAAACAAGTCAGCAGAGACTGCTGTCAAGATAGAGATCAAGAACAATGGCAGCGACGCGGCAAGCGTCACTGTCGAACAAGGCGAGAAGAGTTGGGATGTCTATGTTGATGCAGGAAAGACAGAAATCATTGAGTACAAAGTCAAGTATGATGCTGAAGGAAACTATACAATACCTGATCCTATTGCTAAGCTCGACTTCCAAGGGCTTGAGGCATACACCAAAGGCCGCGGAGCAGATGTCAGGGTAGAGATGATGCTTGGTGCAGCTGAGGTCGAGGAAGAGGTAGAGATTGTTGAAGTAGAGGAAGAGATAGTAGAGCCTGAGAAAGAGGAGATGTCATTCGAGGAATACGAGGCGCTTGAAAGCGCAAAGTTGAAAAAACGTATCACCCGATACGCCCTTATCGGGCTTGTCGCGGTAATAATATTACTTGCTGTTGTCGCGTTCATGTATTATGAGAAAAAGAAAAGGCCTGCACAGCCTTTTCTGAAATAGGTAAGAAAAGAGGAAAACAAGATGGGTATATTTGACAGATTCAAGAAAAAAGAAGAGGACATCGGGGACTTGAGCGACCTCGGTGATTTCGGGCTTGAAGAGAAGCCTGGCGCAGAGCCAGGCATGGATGATCTTGGCGGCGGGCTGGGCCCTCTGCCATCGTTTGAAGATCCTGAAAAGCCGGGCATGCAGCCAGGAGTGCCGACGCACATGGAAGAGGTGCAGCCGACAGCGGCATCAAAGGCAATGGGAGAGGATCTGGGAGTCCCTTCTGCACCACCACCTCAAGCTGCAGCAAGGCCAGCACCGCAGCCTTCATACCCGCAAGGCCCTGGGCTTCCGGAACTGGCGAAAGACATCGAGATAATACATGCGAAGCTGGACGCTATAAAATCATCTCTCGATTCAGTGAACCAGAGGCTTGCAACCCTTGAAAGGATGGCTTCTGGAGAAGGAAAGACAAGATACACGTGGTAGGATGACAAGCAAATATCGGCTGATGGACTTTATTGAGAACAATCTCGCGCTACTAATCATATCAGTATCCATAATAGTTGTCGAGAGGGTAGTCAAATTCTATATCACAGAAAACCTTCAGCGCGGACAGTATGTACCTGTGATAGGGAATGCGCTAATGATAACACGATCAGAGAACATCGGAGCAGGATTTGGGATACTGCAGGGACAGAACTGGCTTTTTGTCAGTGCAGCAGTCATTGTGCTGCTCTTGATAATATATTTTTACAACACGATCATATATGACAGGCTCTTGGTCTTTGCGACTGCGTTTATTTTAGGCGGCGCAGTAGGCAACATGATGGACAGGCTCTTCTTCGGAAGGGTCATAGATTATATAACAATGTATTTCTGGCCGACATTCAACCTGTCTGATGTCGCCCTTGTGATCGGTGTATTCCTGCTGCTGGTTTATATGTACCGCTGGCAGAAAGAGCCGAGCAAAAAAGAGAGATATACTCATTATTAGAATTATTCTAGAACTCCTCAAACTCATCAAGCTTCTTGAGATAACCTTTATGCTTAAGGTATTCCACCTGGTTCTTGCGGTACTTAAGTATGACATCTCCCTTGGCGTCGCCGCCGAACTCCCAAGGCTCGACAATGACAAGGTCGCCTTCACGGACCCATAATCGCTTCTTCAGTCTTCCAGGGATCCTGCAGTTCCTGGTCTTGCCGTCCATGCACCTCACCAGCATGCGGCTGCCTCCGACACGCTGCTCTACAATGCCGAACACCTGGTTGCCCTTAGGCACAGGAGTGCGCATGAGATAAGCCTGTTCATCCTCAGGGCTCTGTGGACCTTTACCTTTACCTTTGCCTTTTCCTTTGCCCTTGCCTTTACCTCGGAATACCATGTAAACGATGAATTTGGGCGCGTATATAAAGGTTGTGGTGGGTCCCTGTGGTAAAAATTTATATACACAACAGGGTTTTGATTCGGTATGAAACTTGATCTTCCTGAAAAAAAGGTGTTCATAGGTCCTGCAAGGATGTGGAGAAGGATGCTGGCATTTGTCCTTGACCTGTTTGTAATTGATTTCTTTGTGCTGGGTTTTTTCCAGAATGTGACTGAGAAGATGCTTGGCAGCGGAGCAGGGTTCATGTCGACATATAATCTGCTGCAGGAGAATCCTGCGCAGGCGAATGCTCTTATCGGTATTTTTATGATAATGATACTGCTTATTCTTGCTTATTTTGTCCTTTTGCAGTATGCTGCAGGGCAGACCGTCGGCTGTATGTTATTCAACATCCATGTTGTTGCGGAAGTAGGTGATAAACAGTTCGGCAGGGCAGGATTCTGGCAGTGTGTTTTGCGGAATCTCTTTTTGATACCTGCAGTGCCGTTCATATTCTTGTGGGTAATCGACCCATTGTACCTTGTCTTTGCAAAGAAAGGACAGCGTCTTACAGAATGGCTGTCAAGGACAAGGGTGATAGAACAGTTCACGATCTAGGGTGAGGAAATGAAAAAGAAACAAATCCAACAGGCTGATGGAAGAGGAAGATGGGGCGTAGTAATTGTAGTGCTAATCTTCCTGGCCCTGATCAGCTTTATATCTGCACTTATCGTCGGTGTGTTTGTCTCGACATCAGAGATCGAGCCAGCAGGCAATGTCGCGCACATCAAGGTGACAGGTCCGATAGTGGTCAGTGCGCAGAGGGGATTCATGAGCACAGGCATGACAGACAGTACAGAGATAGTGCGGCTGATCGAGAAGGCCGACGAGAATCCTGATATCAAGGCTCTGCTTATTGAGATCAATTCTCCAGGCGGAACAGCTGTCGCAAGCTATGAGGTGGCAGACGCTATCCTAAAGGCAAACAAGACGACAGTGGCGTGGATCCGCGAGGGCGGAGTGTCAGGAGCATACTGGGCAGCGACTGCTACAGACCACATCGTCGCAAATCCAATGTCAGTGACAGGGAGCATCGGAGTCATTGCATCGTATCTTGAGTTTTCAGGTACGCTTGAGCGCTACAATGCGTCGTATCAGAGACTGGTCTCAGGGCCGTACAAGGACATCGGATCGCCTTTCAAGAAGATGACTGTGGATGAGGAGCAGATAATGCAGCAGAACATCGACCAGATACGAGTCATTTTTGTCGAAGAGATCGCGAAGAATAGGGATTTACCGGTCAGTGAAGTGGAAGAGCTTGCAGACGGAAGGTTCTTCCTGGGAAAGCAGGCGATCGAACTCGGACTTGTCGATGAACTCGGCGGAAAAGATGAGGCAGTTGCGTGGATTGAAGAGAGAGAAGACATAGAGGCTGAACTGGCTGAGTATAAGAGACCTAAGTCACTCGGAGAGATACTTTTCGAGGCATTCAGTGAGCATGGGTTCTACATGGGACTTGGTTTCGGCGAATCAATGAGTGTAGAAAAAGGTGTGGGAATAACCACGTAATTTTTTTTTATTATACATCCAGATTAACAACATCCTTGGCGTGTTTCATTATGAAGTCTCGCCTTGGCTCTACTTCTTCGCCCATGAGTATAGTGAATATGCGGTCTGCTTCTACTGCGTCTTCTATAGTGATCTGCTTTAGGGCCCTTGTGATGGGGTCCATGGTGGTCTCCCAGAGCTGCTTCGGGTTCATCTCTCCGAGACCTTTGTAGCGCTGGACATTGACGCCTTCTGTGCCGTATTCCTTGACAACTTGGTCTTTTTCCTCGTCGCTGTGGCAGTATTTGAATGACTTGCCTTTTGAGATGCGGTAGAGAGGGGGCAGTGCGATGTATACATAGCCTGCCTCTATGAGTGGTTTCATATGGCGGAAGAGGAGGGTCAAGAGGAGCGTCGCTATGTGCGAGCCGTCGACGTCAGCGTCGGTCATTATGATTATCTTGTGATACCTTGTCTTGTCTATGTTGAAGTCATCACCGAAACCGCAGCCTACTGCAGTTATGAGTGTCGAGATCTCATTGTTCGCGAATATCTTGTCGAGCCTTGCCTTCTCGACGTTGAGTATCTTACCCCACAACGGCAGGATTGCCTGGAATTCCCTGTTGCGGCCCTGCTTTGCACTGCCGCCTGCGCTATCTCCCTCGACGACAAACAGCTCAGACTTTGCTGGGTCGCGCTCAGAGCAGTCAGCAAGCTTGCCTGGCAGTGAGCCTCCGTTCAATGCTCCTTTGCGCCTTGCAAGTTCTCGCGCCTTCCTTGCTGCTTCTCTTGCTTTGGAAGCCTGGATAGACTTCATGATTATCAGTTTTGCAGTCTGCGGGTTCTCCTCGAGGAATGTGCTGAGCCCTGTATTGACGAGGGACTCGACAATGCCTTTCACATTCGAGTTGCCCAGCTTTGTCTTTGTCTGGCCCTCGAACTGCGGCTCTGCGAGCTTTACTGAGATGACTGCGACAAGGCCTTCCCTCACGTCGTCGCTTGTCAGGCGCCGCATGTTCTTCTCAAGCTTATTTGTTTCTGCATAGCGATTGAATGTCTTTGTGAGTGCAGCCTTGAAGCCCATCAAGTGTGTGCCGCCCTCGGTAGTGTTGATATTGTTGGCGAAAGTGAACATGTTCTCCTGGAACCCGTCGTTGTACTGGATCGAGATCTCAAGGTGTATGCCTTCCTTGCTCTTCTCGAAATATATCGCAGAGTGGAGAGGGTTCTTGTTCTGGTTGATGAACTCGACAAAAGAAAGGATGCCTCCTTCATAGCAGAACTCGTGCTTCTTCTCCTCTTCTCTCCTGTCTTCAATGGTTATCTTTAGCCCTTTGTTGAGGAATGCAAGCTCTCTCATCCTCGCTGAGAGGGTGTCGAAATGGAACTCAGTTGTCTCCATTATGTCTGTGTTAGGCCAGAACCTGACGAGAGTGCCTCGCTTGTCAGTGTCGCCAAGCGTCTTGAACTCGCCTGGTGCGCCCTCTGTGTATTCCTGGGAATAGGTCTTTCCATCCCTATAGACCTCGACGTGAAGTTTTTTTGACAGGGCATTGACCACAGAGACACCGACGCCATGCAGTCCGCCAGAGACCTTGTAAGTGCTCTGGTCGAACTTGCCGCCTGCGTGCAGCTTTGTCATCACGATCTGCAGTGCAGGGACATTGAATTTAGGGTGTGTGTCAACAGGGATTCCTCTGCCGTCATCAAGCACGCTCACAGAACTGTCAGAATGGATTATGATCTGGATGTTCTTGCAGAAGCCTGCCATTGCTTCATCCACTGCATTGTCTACAACCTCATAGACAAGGTGATGAAGGCCGGTCAGGCCAGTGGAGCCTATGTACATGCCAGGCCTTTTCTTGACTGCGTCAAGGCCTCCTAGAACTGTGATGGACTCGGCTTTATAGCCTTCTTTTTCCTCGTTTTTCTGGTCTTCTGTCATTGCGGTTTTCTCACTAAATTATGCGTTTTTTTGGGTGTAATTTCTGCTAGAATCTAGGGTGTAGAAATGAACGCTAGTATATATACTTTTCTGTTTGAAAAATGGTAATACAGAGCTTCTAAAGCTTGAATTTAAGGGTTTCAGCATTTTGAAAAAAGGCATTAGAAGGGCTGTGTTGGTGGGTGATTTTAGTGATGTATTCTTTTAAAATTTCCTTTATAAATTATAAAGAAAATAAGGCTCAATCGTAAGATTTAAATAAACTAATCGCTTGTGATGTCTAATTCTAAATAAAACATATACCCCTTGGGTAGGTTATGTGGTACCAATGCAATACAATTGCTTTAAGACCGCATTTGACCGTATCTCACAGCTAATTAGACAGCCTGTGACAAGACTATTCCCTTATTCTCGATTATTCCTTCCAAGCCCTTCAGAACTCTTCTCATGTGTATTTTTTGCCACAGTGGGAATGGCAGCTGCACAACCCGAGCCAACGACTGAACGCTCGTCTGAACCTTATGACGTCTGTTGAAGTGCGTTGAGAGATAACACCGGGAGCAGCCATTCCCTTTTTTTCTAACACTAACAGTGCAAAAACCAGCAGAGTCATGACCGTAGTTGCTAAAAGCTCCAAAGCCGGTGGTGCCAATTAGCACGCCAACGCTTTTTCAAATTGGATCAATAAGAAGTTGGGCCTTCGGCAACTTCAAAAGTTACACAAATCAGGCGTGCGTCGGCACCCTGAGGCTGCGGAGCGAAGCGGAGCAGACGAAGCAGGCTTTGGAGCTGAGTGCGCAGTTTAGAATAAGCAGGGCGTGACTCTGTTATTTAGGCTCGACGGTGAATGAGAAAAAAATATTATTTCTATTTCGAGATTTGGTTCAGTATCTGCCTCAGTGCCTTGTCCATGGTGAAGAACAGGTTGAAGTCAGTCACCTCGCTCGTGAAGGGCTTTCCATTGTCCATCAGCTTTGCCTGGATCTCGAACTTGTTGTTTCCTGTGCCTACCTTCTTCATGGTCACAGTAAGCTTCTCGAAATTCTCGGCAGTATCAGACATTTTCCTTACCTGATTGCCGATCATCTTCTTTAGAATTACCATAGAGCCACCATCAAGCTCCTTAAAGCCGGCAAGCTCTATATTGCCTCCCAACACTATATTGTCAGACTCTATCACGGCTAACACCTCGCACTCAACTGTTTCTTCAGCACAACCTGAAGCTTTTTAAGGGTGTAAAACATAGTATATGCAAGCAAAATATATAAATTTTTGTGTCTGGCGGGCGAGAAGGGCGATTTCGAGTAATACGGACGTTATGGGCCTATTCGGGCATGATGGAAATGTTTATATATAAATAGTTGTTACTTTTTGGTGGTGTCATATGTTTAGCAAGGGGGCAAAATCACCAGAAAAAACAAATCCAGCTGGCTTGAGAGGATTGTCTTAGCCAGCAGTGTAGCTCTTTTTGGTCTAGGTGGAATTGGGTCTTCTTCTTGTGTCCATAATCATCAACGATTTGCGCAGGATATGGAGATGGTTAGTGCGCAGAGCACAGGCGAGTACAAGCCAAAGTACCAGACAATCGCGCAAAAATTTATTCTTTCAGAGAAAGGCCTTGTATCAGATTATAAAGTTGGTGCAGCTTTGAAGAGGCTTGATGATATAATCGATGAAGCATTGAAAAGGATAGGCAAAGAAGTTAAAATCAAAGATTCAAGATTGGTCAGTCGTAATTCGACATCTAATGCTCTTGATATATTGCAGGCAATCAATGATGTGTTTGAGTATAGAAGATTTGGAAACAAAGCAAATAATCTTTTTAGTGAGGGTCTTCTTGCCGGTAACCTTGACTGCGAAAATCGCGCTTATGTCTATCTTGCTATAGCTGAGCTGCTGGACCTGCCAATGACAATGGTCAGAGCACCTGAACATACTTTCATAAGATGGGAGGTAGAACTTGGTCGTTCCATCAATTGGGAGACTACATCAGGTGAAAGGGCGGAAGATAGGTGGTACAGAAGGACGTATGGCATATCGGGTGAATCAATAGATAAAGGCATATACATGAGAAACCTTTCACGTGAAGAGGTCTTCTGCCATCAGTATAATACATTGAGTGTTGTCTGGTTTGATAAGGGTAATGGAGACAAAGCTGTCGAGTTTATTGGCAAGTCAGTAGAATTGTGTTCTGACTATCCTGGTTTTCTTATCAATATGGCTGCGATATTGTCGCAAGAGCAAAGGTATGATGAAATTGTAAAACATTGCACTAATGCGATTAAGTTGAATCCTGAATATTCAATTGCATATGAAAAAAGAGGAATCGCTTGGCTGAGACTCAATCAGTTTGACAAAGCACTCAATGATTTCAATGTATCGCTGAGTATCGATCCAGAAAACCATGTTTCTGTCTTCAACAGGGGCGTTGCATGGCTCGGGAAAAATTCTCCAGACAAGGCTGTGTCTGATTTCGAGATGGCTAAAGAGCTTGGCGGGGTTGATGATTTCAGCTTCTATATAAATATGGGGCATGTGTGGCACCAGAAAGGGGTTCTTGAAAAGGCTATTGATAATTTTGATAAGGCGATTGAACTGTACCAAGGCTTTTACAGTGTATATTTTGCAAGAGGAATAGCATTGTACGAAATTGGTAAGTATGAAAAGGCTGCTGCAGATTTCAGCAAAGCAATTAAGCTGGAACCCAACCATTTCACTCTTTACTATAATCGAGGTTCTGCGAGGTTGAGGCTTGGCAAGTATGACGGAGCGATAGAGGACTTTGACAAAGTGCTTGAACTGAGACCAGGCTATAAAGGCGCTATCAAAGCAAAAAAGTATGCGCTTAAAAGAAAAAGGTTTGTGGAGAATGTTAACAAAGAAGAGAAAGTTGTTGGAGGAGTCTATAAATAGTTTTACAGTCAGAGTTGTTGTTATATGTCTTTAAGAAAAAATGGCAAAGCAAGTGAATTAAGTCTTCTTGAGAGAATAGTCAGGCCAGTCAGTGCATTGGCTCTTGCTATAGGTGTTTTTGGGTTGTCGAATGCGTGCATGCCTAATTTGAATCATTCAATCAAGCCGTCTCCATCTTCTGTGTGCGCAGAAAAACACGGCGGTTATACCCAGAAGTACTGCACGAATGCTCATGAAAGGCTTGATATGGAGAAGGATTTCATAGAAGAGGATTCTAGAGCTGCAGAAGAATACTTTGCGTTTCTTGACCTCTCTGTAATTGATGGAGTGAGAAAGAAAGTCGGCAATAGGGCAAGGCTGGCTGGCTGGAGTAATCTAGAGAAATGCGGTAAGCATTCGGCACGAGAAATCATGAAAACTATTGATAATTTTTTCGAGGACGAAGGCTTCACAAGAACAGAATCAGATGTCCCCCTCCTGAGCCAAGCATTGAAGGCAAAAACATTTGATTGCGATACTGGTGTTTTTGTATATCTTGCTCTGGCAGAGGTAATGGACATTCCTCTGGTCGCTGTAAGGGAACCAGGCAATGAAATCGGAGAAGAGCATATCTACTTGAGATGGCGTTTTAGCAAAAAGGAGTATTTGGAGTGGGAACCATTGAAAGGAGAAAAAAAATTATTGTCTAACAGAAAAAGAAGAATCAATGATTTTTACATCAGAAACCGATTTAAAGGTAGCGTAAAAACAGCAATAAAAAATGGGGTGTATTTAGCAGACCTGAAACCGCAAGAGATCATAGCTATGCATTATACTTTTGTGGGCAAAGCATGGCGTGAAAAAGGTAATCTTGAGAAGGCAGTCGAACATCTCGATAAAGCATACAGCCTGAATCCTGGAGATCATGTCATCAGCACCAACAGGGGCATAACGTACATCAAGAAAGGTAATTTTGACGCTGCTATTGAGAATTTCAATGCTGCGATAAGGTCGCACCCTGGGTATTCCCAGGCTTATCTAAACAGAGGTATTGCGTGGTTCAGGAAAGGAGATATAAACAAGGCTATAGAAAACCTGAATATTTCTATAGATCTAAATCCAGATGATTTCATAGCTTTTACCAATAGGGGATTTATTTATATGAAAATGGGTCATCTCGACAAGGCGCTTGAGGATTTTGATGTTTCTAAAGATCTTGAACCAAATGATTTCCATGCTTATTTTCTCAGCGGCATTGCCTGGTACAAGAAAGGTGATTATCAAAAAGCCATTGAGAATCTCAACAAGGCTCGTGAGCTGAATCCTAATTACAGGCCTGCACTCAAAATAATGGATGCTATACAGAAAAAGAAACACGAGATGCAAGGAAAAGAGAGGCAAAAAAGCATGAAATTGACAAAAGCATATCGTTAGTTTTTTAAGATTTACCTGATTTCTTATTTTTCATGAAGATTGCATTCTTGACATTCGGCTGTACACTGAACATCGCAGACTCGGAACTCATGATGGGGCTGCTCCGCAAGGCAGGGCATTCTATAGTTGATTCTGTGGATGAGGCAGATCTTGTTGTTGTGAATAGCTGCTCTGTTAAGAACCTTGCAGAGACAAAGTTCTTCAGGGCATTGCGGTATGCTGAGGTAAAAGGAAAGAAAGTGGTTGTCGCTGGCTGCGTCACCCAGGCAGAGCCGGATTATGCATCGACAAAACTGAAAGATTATTCTATAATCGGCACAAGACAGCTCAACAAGATCGTTCATGTTGTCGAGGAGACATTGCAAGGGAATGTTGTTCATGCGCTGGAGTGGGACAAGAATGAGCGGTTCAATATACCTGTTGTCAGGAAGAACCCTGTTGTGGGAATCGTTCCGATTGCTGAAGGCTGTCTTGGAGAGTGTACTTATTGCAAAGCGCGGCTTGCGCGCGGAAAGCTTGTGTCTTATGATCCAGAAGCAATAGTCAAGAGAGTGGTGTCTGATGTCCGCGACGGGTGCAAGGAGATATGGCTCACGTCACAGGACTGCGGAGCGTATGGAAAAGACATCGGAACGAATATAGTTGCTTTGCTGCGCGCTGTGTGTGAGATTGAGGGGGATTTCTTTGTAAGGTTGGGCATGATGAATCCTAATTTTGCACTAGAGTATCTTGATGATCTTGTTGATGTTTTCAAGGAGAATAAAGGAAAGCTGTTTTGGTTTGTGCATCTTCCTGTGCAGTCTGGTAGTGATGATATATTGAAGCTGATGAAGCGGAAATATTCTGTTGCTGACTTTGTGAAGGTGTGCTCTATGTTCCGGAAGGAAATGCCTGAGATCACTATAGCAACTGATGTCATCTGTGGTTTCCCTAAAGAATCAATATCAGATTTTCAATCCACTAAAGAAATAATCAAGCGCGTGGAGCCTGACGTAATCAACATATCCAGGTTCTGGCCCAGGCCAGGCACTACAGCTGCGAACATGGAAGGCCAGTTGCATGGACGAGATACCAATGAGCGTAGCAGGGAGATGAAGAAGGTCAAGGAAGAGGTGTCTCTCCTGCGGAACAGGATATGGGAAGGATGGAAAGGTAAAATAATGATAGATGAAAAAGGAAGCGTGGGTTCAGGAGAGAGCTGGATAGGCAGGAATTTCGCGTATAAACCGGTCGCTTTAAAAGGTGTGTTTTCCCTCGGAGAAAGTGTTGAAATCAAGCGCGTGAAAGCTCATACATATCATCTGGAAGGGTCTTTATAATTTTTTGCGTTATCTTTATTAATCACCTCAAGAAGCCAGGAATCTGTTGGGGTGGTTTTGGATGAAGATAAAGAAATACCTATTATGGATCGGTGTTGCGATGATGCTTGCTTCAGTAGCGAGCGCAATCTACGTGTAAAAGATTTCTAAAAAGATTTAGAAGATCTGATTCTGGTTTTCACTCTCTTCTTCAGTGTCTTCGTCAGACTCTTCGTCGCCTTCCTCTTCCTCGTGCGCAGGCTCTTCTACAACACCATCGAAAGCAGCACCGCACTGGTGGCAGTAGTTGTCATCTGAAAGGACATCTGCACCGCACTCGCAGTTCATTGTGCTGTTAGGGAGCTCTGCACCGCACTGCCTGCAGTATACATCTTCTTCAATCGGTTCATTGCCGCATTGTTCGCATTCAACCATTGTCATACCTCCATTATCTATCTTTGATACAGATATCATAAAAATCGCACTGGCCAGTCGACCATCTGCACAATCCTGACTCTTTTTTCGGGTAATCCCTTATCTGTTCTGATTCTGTCGCGAAATGTATCTGCTCGATCTCAAACTCAGCGTCCTTGATAAGCTTTGGCGTGACATCGATGACATTGGGTCCGTGCTTGAGGAACCATATGCCTACCTTGTTAGGGTAGTTTCCATGCTGTTTCTCGTAAAGCACGGCATATATTCCTAATTGTAACAAATACTCTGGCTTCATCTCATCTGACTTTGATGTCTTGTAGTCCATCACAGTTATGTGCTCGCCTTCCCTATGTATCGCGTCGATGAATCCTCTGACCATAAGCTCCCCATCCTTGAAATGCTTTTCCATCTCGTCTGGGGCGAGTTTCTTGAATGCCTGCTTCAGCGGCGTGTTGTTCTGTTTTATTTCGCTGTCAATGTCTTCGAACAGGTGGTTGAGCCAGTTCGCAAGCATCTGCATGCTTTCGTCGTGATAGAACTGGAGCTTGCTGTCATCGAGACCGACCTTGCTGAGCCGGTTCTTTGCACCTGACCAGCATGCATCGAACAGATTCTTGAGATAGAATGACAGCTCTTTCTTGAAGCTGTCCGGATCTATTGAGGTAATATCTATGCTGAAGAACTTCTCAAGAGCATCATGCACTATATTTCCCCTGATGCAATGTATGTTCTCCTTTGTCGGATGTTTTATTATATATTGATAGAAGTATTTTCTAGGACACTGCTTGAAGGTGTTTATTGAACTTGGGGATTGTACTCTTTTCGGCATGGGGTGTCAACTCTTTTTGAATTATTTTTTTTAGAAGTGGTTCTAGAAAAAGGAGAGGTGTTATTTAAGTGTTGTTGTTAGAAGTTGAAAATGTTTTAAGTCGGGCATTGCAAGGCAGCTTTGGCTTGACGTACTATTGATTTTCTGTTGTATCGTTTTACCATCTCATTTCTTATTGATTTTTCGCATGTTGGGCAGATAGTTGAATTCTCTTGCTTGCCATACTCTGTCCTTAGAAGATACGCAAGCTCTAATGGTATCTCTCCGAATTCGCCATTGACCCTGCAGATCGGTTTCTTATGGGAATCTGACGCTTCAGTTCCATAGCAGATAGAATAAGGGAATCCCTGCTCTACTGCGACAAGGACTTTTGTCTCATGCCTGAACATGCTAAGTTCTTCAGGTTCTGTTATGAGTTGGTCTATGCTGCTGCTCTGCGGAGAAAAGTCTGGCTCCTGTTCTGTCCTCTGATCCAAAGCCTGTTCAACCCTTTTTGTGAATGCTATGTAATCTTCACGTGGTTTGTATTTGGAGGGTGTTTGTTCATTAAGTTTTGTGTATTTCGGTTGCATGAATTTCTTAAGCCTCTTGTGTCATAGTTTCAACTACCGAGTAGTGACTTGTTTTGTCTCTGGGTATATAATTTAGTATACTAGGAATGTTTACTGGTATTTAAATCTTTCGTGAATCATCGTGAAAATTTCGCGTATCATTTTCTTTTACTGGGAACGGGCGCAGATTACCACTCGAGAGTGGTCGGAAGGTTTTACTTGGGTTGTTGTGATGGTTTCAGGAGTTTTTAGACGGTGTGGAAATCTTTATATAATAGTGGCTGGTTCTGCAGAGTTCATGGGACGAATCAAGACAGATATGGTCAAGAGGACTACGCGCAAGCTTGTGAAGGCTCACCCTAAGAAGTTCTCTCGGAATTATGAGAAGAACAAGGAGTCATTGAAAGAGCTTGCTGAGATCCGATCAAAGAAGCTCAGGAATGTGATTGCAGGGTATGCTGTCAGGCTGAAGAGGCAGGAAGAAAGTGGTCCAGTGTTGAGGAAGAGGAAGCCTCCTATGCGATCATTTGATTCAAGGGACAGGCGGCCGAGAAGGCGGAGTTTTTAGTATTTTCTTGGATTCTGGCTTAAAACTAAAGCTTTATAAAGCAGTATTTTTTCTGATGGTGATGCGAGAGAGAAGAGAAATAATCACCTATCGTTATTTCTCTGTTGAAAAACAAATTTATAGGTGAAAAACGATTAAAAAGAAGATAAAACCGTTATTGCCGTCTTTAAGGGAGAGAAAACGCTATTTGGCGTTTGAAATCATCTCAGAACGGCCAATAGAGGATTTTAACGCGGTATCTAAAGAGATCCAGGAAAAAGCACTTGAATATCTTGGAGAGCTGGGATGCGCAGAGGCAGGCATAGCCATGCTGCCAGAGAAGTTCAATAAGGAGAAGCAAAGGGGGTTGGTAAGGGTGAACAACAAATCATTGGACAAGCTTAAGGCAACACTTGCACTGATAGAACAGATCGGAAGACAGAATGTTGTTGTGCGGTCCCGCGGAACAAGCGGGATGCTGAAAAAGGCAGAAGGAAAATTCATAGCAGGATAATCATGATAAAGGAGGTCAAAAAATGGAATCAGTCAATCACCAAATGATGGGGTACGACAGGGCAATCACGATGTTCAGCCCTGACGGAAGGCTTCTTCAGGTTGAATATGCAAAGAAAACAGTCAAGCAGGGCTCTACAGCAATCGGGATGGTATGTTCTGATGGCGTAGTGCTCGTTACTGACAAGAGGATAGTGGATCCGCTTGTTGTCACAGACGCGATCGAGAAGATATTCCAGATAGATGAGCATGTCGGAGCGACAGCATCAGGCATAATCTCTGATGCGCGAGTGCTGATCGAGAGGGCGCAGGTAAAGGCGCAGCAGCACCAGGTCACGTATGACGGACCGATTGATGTTTTGAGTATTGTCAAGAACATCTGCGACCTCAAGCAGATATGCACACAGTCAGGCGGTCTTCGGCCATTCGGAGTGTCAATACTTGTCGCAGGAATCGATGCAGATGGTCCAAAACTGTTCGAGACAGACCCTACAGGCATATTTTTCCAATACAATGCAGTCGTGATCGGTGAAGGAGAAGAAGGCATCGAAGAGATACTGCACAAGAAGTACAAGCCATCATTATCGATGCAGGAAGGGCTCAAGCTCTGCGTCGAATCATTGAAACAGGTGCTTGACGAAGACTTCAACGCTGACAGGCTTGACGCAGCATTCATAGCGATTGCAGACAAGAAGTTCACAAAGATCGCAAAGAAAGAGCTTGAGAACACACTAAGACAGGTCAAGTGATTGCAGGTGCGAAAATGGGAATAGGACGGCCAATAAGCATGGACCAGGAACGCGTAAGCTTCAACCTGGCAAGGCTGAAGAAAGGCGGACAGAACTTTGAGATAGTCGTGGATCCTGACAATGCAATCGCATACAAGAGGGGTGCAACGATAGACATCAAGGATGTGCTCAAGGGAGAACAAGTTTTCACAGACGCGAAGAAAGGGGTCTTTGCGCCTGAAACAGAAATGAAATCGCTCTTCAACTCATCCGACCCTCTAAAGGTCGCGTCGATCATACTCAAGGAAGGACAGATACAGCTGACAACAGAATACAGGGACAAGATACGCGCAGAGAAGAAGAAACGTATATTGACATTGATACAGAGGAACGCAATCGACCCGAAGACAAAGCTGCCACATCCACTGACGCGGATAGAGAATGCATACGAGCAGGCAAAGTGCAAGATAGACGAATTCAGGACAGCAGAAGAACAGGTCGATGAGGTAATATCAAAGCTTAGGGTAATATTGCCCCTGCGGATAGAACAGATGGTATTGGAGATCGACGTGCCGCCGCAGTATGCTCACCAGGCATACGGAGTGCTGAAGCGACTGGGTGACATCAAGAAAGAGAACTGGACAAATGACGGCAGTTTGATTGTCAATCTTGAGATACCAGCAGGCCTGCAGGAAGATGTCATGGGCAGGCTCAACAGCATGACACACGGCGGAGTCAACATAAAGATAGTCGGCGAGTGAAATGACGCAGGCATCATGATCCAACAATAAGGAAGTGAAAAACAATGGGAGAAATAAAAGTAAAAGACAAAGAAGTTGTCGTCCCAGGAGAGACTCTGGCAGAAGGTATGGACTACCTGCCGAGCTATGGGACGCGAAGGGAAGGAGACAAGATACTTGCTTCAAGGCTTGGTCTCCTCAATGTAGATGGAAAAGTGCTCAAGCTTGTGCCATTATCAGGAGTGTATTTCCCGAAAAGAGGGGACACGATAATCGGGCAAGTCACTGACATACTTTTGACAGGCTGGAGGATAGACACTAACTGTGCTTACTCCTCATTCCTGAACATGAAGGACGCGACCTCTGAATTCATAGCGCGAGGATCAGACCTCACGAAATATTTTGCTATCGGAGACTATGTGATGGCAAAGATAACGCAGGTCACGAGCCAGAACCTGATAGACCTGACGATGAAAGGCCCTGGTCTCAGGAAGCTCAGGGGCGGAAGGATAGTCAAGGTCAATGCCAACAAGGTGCCGAGGATAATCGGCAAGCAGGGATCGATGGTATCAATGATAAAGCAGTACACAGACTGCAGGATACTTGTCGGACAGAACGGCATCGTATGG
>JAHWIS010000143.1 GCA_019322385.1 Candidatus Woesearchaeota archaeon | reverse complement strand
GGAATCATAATTTATCAGGTCTGTCGCCCTGCCATGTACTCCCTGCTGCTTCAAAAGACCTGGTATGTTGGGCTTTTCTGGCTTTGCCCTTATCTTGTTTATAGGTAAGAAAGTGGCGATCCCCAGCCGGTTCTTTTTGAGATAAGAGATGCACTGCGCCGCAACCCTGTCATTATCTACAACAATGCTCTTTATCTTTGGCCCTGCAGCCACCTCGAGCGCAAGCGCGTAATTGGAATTGACCTCGCCCAGCTCAGACACTGTGCCATGTACTCCCTTGAACTTGCTCTTCTGTTCGAGTATCCTTTTGACTGCGATGTTCGCCCCGAGCTTTTCCTGTATCTGCGCCTGACGCGCATTGAGTTTTGACAGTTCTTCATGAGCCTCGAGCGTCCTTCTCCTCGCATCGCCGATCTCTGCAGCCATCTTGCTCTCTTCTGCCTGCAGCTGGCTCAGTTCCATGGACGCCTTCTTGAATTCTGTCTTATTCTGCTTGAGTATCTGTATCTGTTCCTTGTTCTCTTTCTCTATAGACATTACCTTCTCTATCTTCTCGTCTATTGCCTGTATCTGGAACTCTGCCTTGTCTTTCTCGCGCAGAAGCTCCTGCTGCTGCTGCCTCTGTTCTGTTATCTGTTTCTGCAGCTCCTCTGCATTCTTGTCGAGCTCGTCTATCTCCTTGTCGATGTTCTCTGCATCCTCGAGCTTGTTCTTCTGCCTGAACTGCTCAAGCCGTGCATTGATCTCTTTCTCTTCCTTTTTCTTCTGGTCTATCTGCTTCTCGAACTCTTTCTTGTCGGATGTGAGCTCTTTTATCTTCTCCTCGACTTCCTTGAGGTTCTCATTGAGGTTGTCTTTGCGCGTCCTTATCTTTGCGATCTCATCTTTGCATGTCTCCATGCGCGCTTTCGAAGTCGCCAATTCGACCTTGAGCTTCTCGACTTCCTTGTGCAGCTCGAGCTGTTCCTTTTCTCCTTTCTGCTCTATCTCCTGGTTGATATCATTGATCTGTTTCTTCAGCTCTGCTATATGTTTCCGCAGCTCTTCCGCCTGCTTGTTTGTCTTTCCGAGCGTCGCATCATGCTTCTGCACCCTTTCGTCGAGCTCTTCCTTTTCTGCCTCTTTCTTCTGTATCTGCCTGTGCAAAGACGTAGCTTTATTGACTGTTATGCGTGAGTCAAGCTCCTTGTATTTTCGTGCCTGGTCCCTTTCCTTCCTGAGTTCCTTGAGATACACCTCTCGTTCTGTCAGCACTATCTCTGCTTCCTTGAGCCTGCCCCCGACCCTATCAAGCTCATTGACTGCCTTCTGTTTCTTGTCTTCATACACTGATATTCCTGCTATCTCTTCTATGATCTGCCTTCTTTCTGTGGGCGTCATGTCGATGAGCTTGACAATATCTCCTTGCAGGATTATATTGTAACCGTCAGGGTCTATCTTTGCAAGCCCGAGCAGTTCAAGTATCTGCGCCCGTGTCCTGGTCTCGTCATTTATCTTGTACACTCCCTGTCCGCTCTTCTTCACGATCCGTGTTATCTTCACTTCTTTTGATTCTGTAGGGAATGTTCTTTTTGCATTGTCAAAATAGATCGAGACCTCTGCTGATGGCGCAGCCTTGCGTGACTTGCCTCCATTGTATATCAGGTTAGAGCTCTTCTCTGCTCGCATTGATTTTGCAGATGACTTGCCAAGCACAAAGCACAGCGCGTCAAGTATATTGGACTTGCCGCTACCATTGGGCCCGAGCACGCAGTTGAAGTCTGGCCCGAACACCATCTCTGTCCTTTTTGCAAAGCTCTTGAAGCCATGCATCACAATCTTGTTGATTTGTGTCATTCTGCTCTTTGATTATAACGCCAGAAACCTGTTAAACCTCTTATTTCGCTCTTTTAGGCTCAATTTATTACCTCTTCACCTCTAAAAAATTTGATTTTAGTATTTAAAGCTTGTTATTTCTGTTTTTAAGCGAATCAAAGGTTTTAAGCGCTCTGGGTATGTTTTTTTCTGTTTCCAGCCATTCTGAAACATTAATAAATGATGTCCTATTAACAATTTAGGGGTTAGCATGTCTATAATACTGGTTATACTTTGGATCATAGCAACACTTGCAGTTGTTTCTTTTGCAGCAGTTATAGGTAAGAAATACGGTGTAGAGTATGTCATTGCCATTGCTGCTGCTTTGACTATTGTCGCGAACATACTGGCGAATAAGATTGTCGTGTTCGGCCCTTTCACAGTGCCTGCAGGAGTCATAGCTTTTTCCATGACATTCCTTATGACAGATGTCTTGTCTGAGAAATGGGGTAAGCAATACGCAAAAAAGGCAGTCTGGGCAGGATTCTATGCCAACCTTGTTCTTGTCGTATCTCTATACATCGCTATCGCCTGGGAAGCTGCCCCTTTTGCAGCAGAGGCAGCAGATATGTTCGCGGCTGTTCTGCGATTGACACCCCGGATATTCCTTGGCGGCCTCATTGCCTACCTCATAAGCCAGCATCATGACATTTGGGCATTCCATTTCTGGAGAAAAAAGACAAAAGGAAAGCATCTCTGGTTCCGAAATAACGCATCGACAATCATAAGCCAGCTCATTGACTCAGTAATATTCATAGTGATTGCATTCTACGGCGTCTTCCCCATACTTCCACTCATCCTCGGCCAGTGGGTCGTGAAGATAATAATAGCACTGATCGACACCCCTTTCATGTATGGCATAATGTGGGTGATGGACAAGGTTGAGGGTAGAAGGACATCATTGAGATTGAGATGATTCAGAACTCATCAAGACCTTTCTGCTGCTTTTTGGTCACGACATCCTTGTAGGTCTGCCATGTCTTGCGGAATATCTTAGGATGCTTATCGTAATTGTCGAGTATGAATTGTTTTGTCGTAGGGTCTGCTGGATAGCCGGATCCGATGTCCTGCCCGACCTCTTTCTTTATCTCTTCTATTGCCCTGTCCCTAGTAACCTTCGCTAATATAGAAGCTGCACCTACAACCAGATGGTTCATGTCTGCCTTATGCTCTGCGATCAGTTCGCAGTCTACATTCAATTTCTTCTTGATATAATCAGAATACTCTGCGATGTTGTTGCTCGGGCAGTCGACAATCACCTTCTCTGGCTTTAGCTTGTTGATCACTTCTGCACTCGTGTCTGCCTCAAGCCAATTAAGATTTGTGTCAGGATCAATCAAAGCAGCATCGATATCCTGCGGAGAAAGAACCACGATCTCATACCTCTTGACCATCTTTATCAGCTTCTCAAACAATTCCTCGCGCTTCTTTGGAAGGATCAGTTTAGAATCCTTCACCCCTAGTTCTGCAAGCTTTGGCTCATCTTCTGCATCGATCACAACACCCGCAGTCACAAGCGGCCCTATCACAGGACCTCTTCCAGCCTCATCGATTCCGCATAATTCTGTCATGTATGCCGGTTCAGCCTTTGTATTTATTAATGTTTTTGAACAAATTACCCGTTACCTTTAAATACTCTAATTCTCTTGATTCTAGGTTATAATAGTCACCAGTATATTTAAAGAGGTGAATAACATAGTTACAGCAAGAAGACGTAAAGCCCAGGTTTCTATGGAGTATCTTGTAATTGTTGGTTTTGTCGCTGTCATTGTCATCCCTATGATGCTGATATTCTATACCTATGCTGACAGGACAGAGGATGAGATCATCTCCAACCAGGTCCAGAAGATAAGCCTGAAGGTCAGCGATGCTGCTGAAGCCATGTATTATCTTGGTGAACCATCAAGAACAAGGATCAGGACCTATTTCCCAAAGAACATCGACAGCATAACGATTGGAAATAATGAGATAGTCTTCATACTGCACACTAAGGAAGGCCTTGACCATATAGTCATCTACACTCCAATACCTGTGCAGGGAAGCCTTGACACGCATTCTGGCTATCACAACATCAACATAAGATCAAGGGGGAGCTATGTTGAGATCACTGACTAAGGCGCAGGTCGCTTTCGAGTTCGTTGTCCTAGTCGCAGTCCTCTTCACAGCATTGATAGTCTTCACAGCATTCGTAAGGGAGAACTTCTCAGATGTCCAGAGCGATACTGATTATTACATGCTGAAGGATGTTGCCCTGTTCGTGAAATCAGAGATGAACCTTGCGGCGGCATTGGAAGATGGCTACCGGAGGGATTTTTTCGTGCCTCTCACCATTGAAGGGATGGAATACAACATATCAAAGGAGAATGGTTTCATCACATTCTCAAGCAATGGTGACGGCTACACTGTGCACGTCCCTCCTTATACAGGCACTGTCCAGAAAGGCAACAATGTCATAAAGAAGACTGCTGGACAAATCGAGGTAAACACGTAACATGGCAGCGGGAAAAGCCCAGGTGTGGTACACTGATTTCGTCATCGGCGTGATCATCTTCAGCATAGTCGTTTTCACATACTTCTATTATGTCGAGCACACTGCATATTCTGATGACACGCTTGATGCTGCCCTTCTCTCAGAGGCAAAGACGATCACGAACACACTCGTGACCAAGGGTTACCCTGTGGGATGGACAGCTGCGAATGTCACCAATGTCGGCCTTACAGACGGCAACTATCGCATAAACATGACAAAGCTCGCGAACTTCAATTCCTGGGGCTATGAGGAGCGCAGGGGATACCTGCACACGACAAAGGACTATCACTTTCATATTGAGTACATCAACGGATCGGTTTTCAATGAGAAATGCGCAGATCCTGGCGCCGGCTGCATACAGTGGAACACCTCACAGCATCTGGTTCAGAGCACCAGGCTGCTGATATACGACGAGGAAATAGTCAGGCTTGTCCTTTACGTCTACCAGAAACCATGAGAAAGAGTAGCATCTCATACCGTGCATTGTTCGTCACGATAGATGCATTGATAGCCGCGCTGATAATTATATCAGGACTGCTCTTGATAACATCTTCATACGTCTCAGAGCAGCCCAAGACAATGATCAACACCATGTCGCAGGACATGCTCAACCTGCTTTCAGAGCTTCATGTGTACGAGATGAACAATTCATTCATCCAGGAACTTGTCAATAACAGATCGATAAAGGATGTCAACAACACGCTTCTCCAGCAGATAGGTGAGTTCTGGGCAAATGACAACATAAGCTTAGCGCAGGATTTTGCCATGAATGTCTCAGAAGGCATCCTGCCAGACATGTTCGGCTACAGCATAATAATGGATAACGATACTATCTACACCCGTACAAACCCTGTGAAGAACTCATTAGTTACATCAAAGAAGGTGATCACAGGGATACAGAAGGCAAAGCCTATCAAGGGATTCATTGCTAAGGCAAGGGCGACGACAGTCAGCAAGACAACAAGCCTTGTCATACCTTTCTCTCCTGCAGGAGCCGGCTGGAAAGGATCTGCTGCAGATCCTGCAACAGTGGTCGTGGAGAAGATTTTCGATCTTCCTGATGTCAACATAATAAACGCGACAGCATATCTCTCGCTGCATCTCGACAGGGGATCACCTAACTGGGACATTGTCGTGATTAACAATGGCCTCTGCAACATAACAAGGGATGACATGAACCTTGCTCCTGGCAGCGAGGGTGTGTTCAGGATATTCAACCTCAACAACTCCTGCTTCAGCCCAGGCAACAACAGCATACGCCTGGACCTGCGTAACCTCGGCTACAATGCGCACATACACCCAGGCACGTTCTTGATCATAAACTATAACCAGACCGAGCAGCTGCAGACACTTGCATGGGAGCATTCAGAACGATTATACTTTGACAATGTCCTGAGCCATCAGGGCGGGGGCTCCAGCGGTGCAGGGCCTTGGGTGATAAGGCCGTTCCATATCCCTACAGACGCCGCCAACATCAGCGTCGCAATCCAGGTCGCTGGAAGGGGCATCTATGACTACACATTGAGCTGCACACCTGCAAGGAGGTTCTGGGGATGGGGAAGCTGGCACTGCATGCGCAGTTACGACTACATAATCTTCCTGAATTCAGACACTCCTTTTGACAGCGACGACCAGCCTGGCACCAATCCTCTTTACTCTTACTCTCCAGCACAGACCGCTCCTGAGATAATCAACGGCACGAACCTGATCGTTGTATATTTCAATAACTATGGTGATGACTACTGGGGCGAGAACGACGAGATAATATACTCTGACCCTATAAACAATGCAAGCGGCTCATCTTATGTCGAGGTCAACTACACATCACCCCCTGCCTTGCCCTACGGAGTGATAGAGATCAGGCTTATTGAGGAGTTTGGGGGCGTACCTAACTATACAAAGGACACGAACTTCTCTTTCCCTCCAGAATCTGAGGGGCCAAGCAGTGTCTTTGTGCATCCTGTCGAGCAGTATTCCTACATAACCCGTGTCTATTCAGACACAGGTTATCCTCCTGGAAACCTTGTCTTTGAGTCGCCTTCAGTAAGGGCTGTGCCGAGCTCTGT
>JAHWIS010000142.1 GCA_019322385.1 Candidatus Woesearchaeota archaeon | reverse complement strand
GCTTTTGCTTTATATATGGAGATACTGGCCATCAGAAGAGTTGCGTATTGGGTCTCTTTCTTTATATTCATGGCACTGCTGCTGGTATTTGCAGTTGCAGACCGCCTTCCAGTGCTTTTCAGGGTCATCCTGATAGTCTTGTTGGCCTTCCTGTCTGCCATGTTCAGGCTTGAGGATCGCTATTCCTTCTTATCTTTTGTAATAACAATTGTAGCAGGCATCGCAACAGGCGCTGTCCTGGCCAACAACACACCACAGTTCTGGGTATTCGCTTTCATGTACATCATATTGTTCTTCTTGAGCTGTGAAGTCCTAGAGAGAAAACTGTTAGGTATTTAACAGAACATCTCACAAAATATATAAACATACCAAGATACCATCCTTCCATGCCTATAGTGTCAACAAAAGAGGGTGTGTGCATATCCAATAAAAGGAAGTTCCCTTCTACTTCAGCAACTCAATTCCCAGACAATGCCTCAAGGCCGTTCTGGTCTTTCAAGGATACTGTGTCTGCTTCTGATGATTTCTTTGACTGCTATGTCGCGTTCAAGGAGCTGAACTGCCACGAATACATGTGGGAATGGCAGGACCGCAAATTAGATGAGCTTCTTGTCAACAAGCTTGTCAAACACTACAGGGCATTCTTCAAGAAATGCCCGATAGGAAAAGGATGCTTCCTGACTTTCAAGGTCAATAGCCCTGACGCGCTGGAAAAGATAGGCAGGCTCTACATGTCTGTCATCAGCTCGAATGATTTTGCACAAGGACAAGGCATGTTCACACCTCCATTGTTCGAGGTGATCCATCCTCCGACATCCACGAGCGGGATGTTCCGTTTTTCCCAGCTCTACAACGAGACTGTGGGAATGGCAAGCGAGAAGCTGGAGCATGACTGCGGCCCTAAGATACTCTCAGTGATACCGACGCATGTGTTTTCAGGCAGCAAATGGTACACCAATCTCAATTCATACTTTGCAAAGTTCCAGTCATCATTCAGGTGCAGGGTCGATTACTTCCGGCCGCTGATACCAAGGTCTTCGACTGCAGATAGCGTCGGCTTTATCGCAGCGACTTTAGCCACAAAGCGCGCCTTGTCCAGCTATGCATCTTTCTCTAAGATAACCGGTATCGACTCAAGACCAATAATCGACGCTGGTCCTTTGCTGTTCAGGGGAGGATTGAATCCAGGTTCTATAGATACTTTCACAAAGACATATCAAGGCGCAAGAACAGTCACTTTGACCTCTGCATTCAGGTATGATTATGAACTGGATGATGTCAAGAGATCTGTCTCAAAGCTGAACAGGCTCCTGCCGCACAAAAACGCAACCACTTTCACGCAGGACGATCTTGCAGGACTGCTGCGGATCGAGAAGATATTCGCAAGGAACTTCCAGAAAACAATGAAAAGCCTCCCAGAGCTTGGCATGATCGCTGATGAGGTGAAAATACTGAAAAGGAACGTCGACCCAAGATTGCACCTCACATTCGCATTATACTCGTTAGGCATACCGCCTGAGTTCATCGGCACTGGCAAGGCAATATTAGAATGTATAAAGCAAGGCCTGATAAATGATCTTGAACGTTTCTATCCTAACATAAAGCAGGACCTGAAGCAGGCCAGCGCTCTGCTGAATAGTGAGAATCTCAGGTTCCTTGCAAAGACAGACAAGGCCTGGAAATCTGTTCTCAATGATGTCAAGCTTGTAGAGGACTACACAGACGCCTCCTTAGGCCCTGACTCCACAGAGGCATTCCTGCACAGGAACCACACATCCAATGTCTTCCATCTCTGGTCCACGAACAGGGATTTCTCAAGGGACCTTCTTGCAGCAGCAAGGCTGAGGCATTGTTTAGGGTGATACAGGCCTTGAAACACCAATATCAAAAAATTTTTAAACCTGGACATATATACTATATAGTGTATTTGCTGTTTTCCGATATAGAATGAATGCCATCATCATATTTGCCAAATTCCCAGAGCCTGGGAAGGTAAAGAAGAAGATAGGCACAGTCATAGGCATGGATAATTCTGCAAAGCTCTGCACTGCATTCATAAATGACCTGATAGAAGAGAACTCTGAAAAGGATTATGACATATACCTGAGTTTCATAGGCCATGAGTACAAGGAGAAGTACAGGACAATGTTTCCTAACGCTATCCTGTATGTCCAGCGCGGTACCAACATGAGCGAGAATGTGCAGAGCGCCTTTGAGGACCTTCTGGATGATTACGAGAAAGTGGCGCTCGTCGGGTGTGATGTCCCGCAGTTGAGCGCCGGTACAGTGATCAAGGCGTTCAATGCTTTGGAGTCTCATGATGTCGTGCTCGGTCCTGCAGAGGACGGCGGCTATTATCTTATCGCGTTGAAGGAACCGCATGACATATTCAAGGGCATGCCTTGGGGAAAGGAAAACCTGCTTGAGAATCAGGTAAGGATATTGAAAGAGAAGAAGCTCGCGTTTGTCCTTCTTGACAAGCTGCCTGATGTTGATACTGTAGAAGAGCTAAAGCACATAAAGAGAATATTGAAGAAAGAGGATGCGCCAAGGACATATGATTTCATAAAGGATCTGGATATCTAGTTTTCCTTCTTCTGCACCTTTGGATAAGTGCCTGGAAGCATGAACACCTTTTTTGTCTTTGCTGCGATGCCTTTCTTGTTC
>JAHWIS010000141.1 GCA_019322385.1 Candidatus Woesearchaeota archaeon | reverse complement strand
GCCAAGATGGATGACGACGGTTATTTCTGGTTCATCGGTAGGGCTGATGATGTCATCAATACTGCAGGCCATAGGGTAGGTCCTTTTGAGGTTGAGTCAGCACTTGTCGAGCATCCTGCAATCGCAGAAGCAGGAGTCATCGGCAAACCTGATGAGATGTTTGGTGAAATCATCAAGGCATTTGTTGAGCTGAAGAAAGGCTTTAAACCGTCAGAGGACCTGAAGAAGGATATCCAGAAGTTCATAAAGAGCAAGCTCGCAGGCCATGCCTATCCCAAAGAGATAGAGTTCCGCGACTCCCTCCCAAAGACAAGGTCAGGAAAGATAATGCGCCGCGTCTTGAAATGCGAGGAGCTCGGCATGCCTGTCGGAGACACTTCGACATTAGAAGATTGATTAAAAAATAATTTTTTCTCTTATCTTATTCTCTTCCTGTTTCGATATGCTGCGCTTCTACAACAGTCATTGCCACAATGTCAACAATGTCCTGCACAGCACACCCTCTTGACAAGTCATTTACAGGCTTCCTCAGTCCTTGCAATATAGGTCCTATTGCTTCTGCATGACCAAAGAATGTCGCAAGCTTGTACCCGATATTTGCTGATTGCAGATCAGGGAATATCAACACAGTCGCATCTCCTTTTATTGCAGCGTCAGGGCATTTTATGTCAGCAACCCACGGCTCTACTGCAGCATCAACCTGCAGTTCCCCGTCAATCACTACATCAGGAAGCACTTCCTTTGCCCTTTCCTTTGCTATCGCTGTTGCCTCTTTTATCTTCTTGACAAGCGGATGGTCTGCGCTTCCTTTTGTAGAAAAGCTCAGCATCGCCACCCTTGGCTGGAGCCCGAACCTCATCGCTGTTCGTGCAGAGTCTATTGCTATCCCTGCAAGGTCTTTTGCATCTGGCTGTATAGTGACTGCTGCATCAGCAAAGAGCATTATCTCGTCCTTGAACTTAAGGAAGAACGCTCCAGATATCTTGTGGAATTTCTCTCTTGCCTTGATTATCTGCAAAGCCGGAAGCACTGTGTGCCCTGTGCTGTGCACTGCTCCGGACACAAGCCCGTCAGCATCACCCATATGCACCATCATGGTTCCATAGTAGACTTCGTCTTTCATCAGCTCTCGCGCTTCTTCAGGAGTCATGCCTTTCTCTTTCCTCATTTCATAAAGCTCATTGGCATACCTATCAAAATACTCTTTGTTCCCTTCGCTAAGATGGTCCACAAACTGCACGTTTTCAATCTGCAGGTCGAGTTCAGTTATCCTTCTTCTGATTCCGACCTCATTTCCTATGAGAATTGGATTGGCTGTTCCTTCCTTGATGATCTCCTGTATTGCCTTGAGCGTCCTTTCCTCTGTTGATTCAGGGAAAGCTATCCGCTTGGGATCGCTTCTTGCCTGGTCCTTTATCTTAGCGATAAAGTCTTTCATTTCTTCAACCTCTTTTTTTGATTAACTTTGATTATATTAAATCATCAGACTGCACGCGCTGCTGCTCTTTCAGCTTTCTTTCCTTTTCTTAGCTGCACTTCTGCCTGCCTTGCTGCCCTTTCCATCTGCTGCGCCTGTTTTATCTGTCCCATCTCAATGGACTTGAAGGCATTGTTCAGTGTCATCCCCACTTCCTTGGTTGTGCTGTCTATTGTTGCACCATACCTATGGGTTACTTGTATATAATGGTTCAGGTAATTATTCGCTTCAACCAGCGCTTTGTAGCTGTGCGCTACTTGGCTGATTATCATCATCCCTTTCTTGTATGCACGTCTCTCAAGTTTCTCTTCTGTCTCTTCTTCCTCGTGTATCTTTGTGAGCTTTTCCTTTGCCTCTGTCTCCATCTCGACAGTCGCTGCAATGTCTGTCAATGCCTCCATTCCCTTGCTCAGGCGAAAGTACATCTTATTGAGGTATTCTGATTCCTTTGACAAATAGGATATGTTCCTTGCAACCTCTGCCATGTCTGCAATCAATGGCTTCAGCTCTTTTGAGTTATACTTCAATGAAAGCATTGCAATATTTCCGAGCAAATTGAACATCTTCACTGTTGACCCTGCAATGTTTACCAGTTCTTCATCAGGAAGCTCTTTTGCCTCTTGCTTGAACAGATGCGCAAATCTCTTGTGTTCTTCCTTGAGTCTCTTGTCTGCATTCCCAAACATACGATGGTATGCTGAAAGTTGTTTTCCGTGGCTCTTTGCCTTTGCGCTTATGGTCTCTACTGCTTTTGCCCGCTGGTCTTCT
>JAHWIS010000140.1 GCA_019322385.1 Candidatus Woesearchaeota archaeon | reverse complement strand
ACTCTGCAAAGAACCATGTCGCCCAGATAGGTATGAGAAGCCAAAGCATCTGAGTATGCTTGAACGGCAGCACAAACAATGTCGTTATCCATAGCTTGAACAATCCCCAGAAATACAATCCTATATTCAGTAACCAGTCTGGCATGTGATACCTCTTTTTTTGTGTTAATAAAGAATCAGGCCTTTGCGTTTATAAATATTTTGCCTACTGCTTGTATATCCTGCCTGCAAGATAGTTCTGAAGCACATTTGCGCTAGGGAAGAATACGCGTTCTGGCAGGGCATCAAGAGCAAACCATCTCCATTCTGTGATCTCATCAGGCTCCAGGACACTGGGCTCGCCTTCGCAGTCCTCGCACAGGAATCCCAGTGTTATGAAGTGCGCGTCATCTACTGCATCGTTAGAGACACTGACCAGCTTGAGTTTTTCTGGGTTGGCATCCATGCCTGTCTCCTCCTGCAGCTCGCGCACCACTGCCTGCTCTGGTGACTCTCCGAAGTCAATCTTTCCGCCAGGCATTGTCCATGTGCCTTCGCCATGCAGTTCTGAGTCTGCTTTCTCTGGGTCTGTATGTCGTTTTCCAAGAAGAATCTTGCCGTCACGGAGCATCATCAGTCCAACTCCGACTCCAGGTCTTTTCATGGCTGCCATGTGTTGAGGTATTGATGTGTCATATTTAACTTTTGTGCCGTTAGTTTTAAATAATCAATGCATAATCAATCTGTTATGCCATTCACACATAATCTTGATCCTGCATTGTTCACTATCGGAGGAGTTGAGATAAGATATTATGGTCTTGTGTATGTAATAGGTTTTGTAGTTGGGTTCTTATACCTGAATTATCTTGTGAAGAGCAAACGGCTCAACCTGACAAGGACTGAGCTCTATGACCTGATATTCTATAATATCCTTGGTGTGTTTATTGGTAGCAGGCTGTTCCACTGTCTTGTGTGGGAGCCATCGTATTATCTTGCAGACCCTCTCAAGATACTTTATTTCTGGGAAGGAGGAATGGCATATCATGGAGGGCTGTTAGGGGTAGCGCTTGCGACATATCTTTTCTGGAGAAGAGGGGACATAAGGAAACGCGTATCCCTTGCAAGACTCGGTGATTTCGCATCAATACCTGCAGTGTTTGCTTTGGCTTTAGGAAGGATAGCCAACTATATCAACGGGGAGCTGCCAGGCACAGTGACAAATGTCAGCTGGTGCGTGAACTTTCCGCGGGCTGACGGGTGCAGGCACCCTCAGATGATATACTCAGCAATCAAGAGATTTTTGGTTCTTGGCTGGCTCATGTTCCTAGTGAACAAAAGGTACAAAGATGGTTTTGTCTTGTGGAACATGATAGCACTCTTTGGCTTGGGAAGGTTCTTCATAGATTTCTTCAGGGATGATCCTCGATGGCTTGGCTTGGCAACAGGGCAATACCTTAGCCTGATCATGCTTGTGGTAGGAGTGGTTGTGCTATTGAAGTATTATAGAAGAGACTTGAAGAGAATATTCAAGTAAGAAATCTTCTGCTGATTCTCAAACCTTGATCTTCTGAGAGCACTCTTTCTTTGAATTCCAGAAATACCAGCACTTCTCCTTGAAGTCCTTCCAGTTCATGCATTCCTTGCAGATGTCTTTGGAAGGCTCCAGCAGATGCGCGTCATAATCTTGTTCCCGAACCATGGTTATTGTATTGTCGGTTTGATATTTAAAGGTTTGGTTAGGATGTGCCCCGCTGGCATGAGCCAGCACCATGCGCTCGCTCTGCTTCTCTTTTTGCATCATTAC
This sequence comes from Candidatus Woesearchaeota archaeon, assembly GCA_019322385.1. GTDB lineage: Archaea > Nanobdellota > Nanobdellia > Woesearchaeales > UBA11576 > JABMQF01. Next base: position 9,437 of record JAHWIS010000140.1, on the reverse strand, counting down.
GCCCAACTGCGCTGCTTATTGCTATAGTCTTCGTCAGCTCGCTAGGCATAGGTGCTGGCTCTATTTCAAGCAATACATTTAAATATGGATATTTCTTTGATTTTTAAATAGGCGTAGTGTACACTGTAAAAAAGAGGTAGAAATGAAGCTCTGGATCCATAAGGATGAGGCTTTGCGGCTGAAGCAGATAGCGCACGTACTTCTTGAGAACCATCTTGGCTTTATCATAACCAGGCTCAAGCTCAGGCAATGGGTGCCATTCACGCGGAGGCTTGAGACAGAAAGGTTCAAGCATGTAGAGCTCAATCCAAAACTTATCCTTAAGGTGTTTGAGGACCTTGATGGCAGCTTCATCAAGCTGGGGCAATTGCTTGCATTGAGGCCTGACCTCATACCTGCAGAGTACTGTGATGAACTTGCGAAACTGCAGGACAAGGTAAAGCCATTCCCTGGAAAGAAGGCAAAAGAGATAATCGAGAAAGAGCTCGGCAAGCCTATCGGAAGGTTGTTCGCTTCTTTTGATGAAAAGCCTATAGCTGCAGCATCGATGGGACAGGTGCATGTCGCAAAGCTCAAGGATGGCAGGAAGGTCGCAGTGAAGGTGCAGAGGCCTGATGTGCTGAAGACAGTCAAGATAGACATCAAGCTGTTGTATAGACTTGCTTCCGCTCTGCAGAAAAGATACAAGATAAAGACATTTGACGCTGTTGAGATCGTCAGGGAGTTCGAACGGTATACTGATAATGAATTGAATTACCTGAAAGAGGCGCACAATATTGATCTGTTCCACCAGAACTTCGCGAAGTCAGATGCTATTGTTGTCCCTGCGGTGCATTGGAGCCACACGACCGGCAAGGTGCTGACGATGGAATACATTGCCGGCAGAAGACTGACAGATGTTTCTCGCTTCAAGCCTGCGCAGAGGAAGAAGATAATGAACGCGATACTCGACGCAGAATTCGAACAGATGTTTGTGCACGGCGTCTTCCATGCAGACCCTCACCCAGGCAACTACCTGATAAAGAGGAACGGCAAGATCGCATTGCTGGATTTCGGGATCATCGGCAGGCTCGACTATGTGCTCAAGGATACTATAACAAACTTCTTCATCAGCGTCGTCAATGGAGATGTCGAGGGAGTCATCAACGAAGCGCTCAAGATGGGGGTCACGACAGACGACTCTGATGTGCAGCAGATAAGACGGGACCTCTATGATTATCTATCAGGGTATTATGGAACCCCCTTGGAGAAGATGAACGTAACAGAGGTTATGCAGACTTTGATACGGATATTCAGGCAGAACAAGCTCAAGCTGCCGCCGAGTTTCGTGCTCTTGGTTAAGGCTACAGTGACATTGGAGGGATTCGCTACGCGGCTTGACCCGAAGATGAACTTTGTCGAGAGCGCAAAGCCGTATGTAAAGAAGCTTACGCGAAGAAGGATGCATCCTGCGCGGATAGCTAAAAGGGCAAAAAAGAAGGTAGAGATGATGCTTGAGTTCGCAGAGTCTATACCTAAGAAGACATCGACATTGCTTTCAGAGCTGCACGGAACAGGGCGAGATCTACGCCGTATAGACAAGGACATCAGTTCACTGACAGTGGAGATGGACAGGTCAAGCAACAGGCTGACTCTTGGTTTTTTGGCAGGAACACTTTTTATCGCGTCGACAATGATGCTGCCTTATGGGACTGCGCTCATGTTCGGCATGCCTGCATTGTCATTCATCGGTTACATAATGGCGCTCTTGATCACTATTTCAATATTTGTCTCGATAACAAGAGAGAAAAAGATATAAATGAAGATAAGTTTTTGAGGTGGAACAATGATGGGAAAAGCTGAAAAGGCATTTTACCTTGGAGTGTGCGCAGCTGCTGTCACGAAGCGATTCGTAGAGGCAGAAGTGAACAGATACCTTAAGTCACAGCACATAACCGCAAAGGAAGGGAAAAAGATATTCGATGATGCAATGAAAAAGCTTGAAAGTGACAGGAAGGCATTTGAAGCAGCAGTGAAGAAAGAGCTCAAGACTGCGGTGAGTAAAGCAAAGCCTCTTGTAAGGCAGAGCGCAGCGCTTGCAGAAGAGGTAGCTGCAGACCTGGTCAAGGAAGCGACAAAGGTCGTGAAGAAGAAGGTGAAGAAGACTGTCAAGACTCCTGTCAGGCGAAAGGTCAAGAAGGTAGTGCGGAAAAAGGCTGCAAAGAAGAAATAAGGTGTTTTTTTTATGGTTACTGCATTGACTGAGAATAATTTTGAAGACGAGGTTGTGAAGTCTGACACCCCTGTGATCGTCGACTTCTGGGCGAGCTGGTGCATGCCATGCAAGATGATGGCGCCTCTTTTTGAGGAAGTGAGCGCTGATTATGCTGGCCGGTTGAAGTTCGCAAAGCTCAGCGTAGAAGACAACAAGGAGATGGCAGACAGGTTTGACATCAGAGGGATACCCTGCCTTATCGTGTTTAAGGGAGGGGAGGAAGTTGATAGGATAACAGGCTTCACGCCAAAAGAGCAGCTAAAGGTAAAGATCGACGAGATCTTGTCGAAATTATGATTTTGTTGGGGGCGGACACATGCCAAAGATAAATCCTTTTGAAGATACACTGAACAGGCTTCGGAATCTTACAAAGTACTGCGGTCAGGAAGGAGTTAGTTTTGATGCTTCTGATATTGAGCTGTTGTCCAAGCCTAAAAGGGTGCTTGAGGTAAACTTCCCTGTTAAGTTCTCTGACGGAAAAGTGCAGATGGTCTCAGGGTACAGGGTGCAGTACAATGACGCGCGAGGCCCTACAAAAGGAGGTATACGTTTCCATCCTCATGTCGACCTTGATGAAGTGAAGGCTCTGGCACTCTGGATGACGCTGAAGACAGCTGTCGTGGATATTCCTTTTGGGGGTGCGAAAGGAGGGATCTCTATAAATCCTAAAGGCATGGTTGAAGCAGATATCGAGAAGGTCAGCAGAGCGTTTATTGGTCAGATACATCCGTTTGTCGGAGCGCAGAAAGACATACCAGCGCCGGATGTCTATACAAACGCGCAGGTGATGGCGTGGATGCTCGACGAGTATGAGAAGATACTTGGTGCTAAGGAGCCAGGCATGATAACAGGAAAGCCTGTTGAGCTAGGTGGCAGCCTGGGCCGGGATGTCGCAACATCGCTCGGCGGAGCTTATGTTCTTCGTGAGGTTGCAGACCAATATGATTTAGGTGAGAATGCTAGCGTCGCGATACAAGGGTTCGGAAATGCAGGCATGAACTTTGCTCGCATTGTGGTTGAGTGGGGGTATCGCGTTGTTGCGGTAAGTGATTCCAAAGGCGGAGTCTATAATCCAGACGGCTTTAAAGTCGACGAGCTGATTGCTGTGAAGAAAGAGACAGGCAGCGTGGTGAATGCTCAGGGGTGCGAGAAGGTGAGCAATGATGAGCTGCTGCTGCTTGACGTCGGTGTGCTCGTCCCTGCTGCGCTTGAGAACCAGATAACAGCAGAGAACGCGCATCTTGTCAAGGCTAAAGTGATCCTTGAATTGGCTAATGGTCCTGTCACGTATCACGCAGACCAGATACTGCACAAGAACGATGTCGTGGTGATGCCGGACATATTGGCGAATGCAGGAGGCGTGACTGTTTCATATTTTGAATGGGTGCAGAACAACAAAGGAGAGAAGTGGAGCAAGGAAGAGGTTTTTTCTCGATTGAAGGAGAAGATGGTCAAGGCGTTTTCAGAGATGCACTCACTTGTCAAGAAGATGGATATCGACTATAGGACTGCAGCGTATCTGCTTGCTGTGGACCGTGTGATATCTGCTGAAAAAGCAAAAAACATCTAGATCGGGTGTTGAGATGATCGATGGAACAATCGATGATAATCTTAATGATGGGTTTGTCAGGGAGACGACAAGAGGCGGAACTGAATGGAAGTATTTTGTCAGGGATGGCAAGATAATTAAGAAAAGAGGCGACGAAGAACAGGAAGTTGATGGCATTATAAAACACGGCATACTCTACACATACGGACCGACAAAGCATCTTTATGAGGTCGGCAGGATAAGCGAAGAGTGATTTCTTTATATACAAAGCATAAACATTTATAAGGAGGGATTTTTTTTCTGGTTCACATGGGTCCGTAGCTCAGCCCGGTTAGAGCAATCGGCTCTTAATCCTTTTGGAGAGACCGATAGGCCGGGGGTTCGAATAGTTGGTGACAAAGGCGCCAGCGCGAAAGTCCCCTCGGACTCATTTTCATTCTTCCTAAACTGAAGATTTAAAAATAACAAGGTATTTGGATTCTCTGAGGTGCTATCATGGCAGAAAAAAGAGGATATGCTACATACCTTGCGTATTTTGGTCTTGTTCTTGTGATACTGACTGTCGTGAATCTATTTGTCTCTGATGTGTATCCTGAGTACAAGAAGTGCGAACAGATAATCGACCCATTGTATTCGCTCCTTGGTGAAGGAGAGGGTATCATAGGAGAGCAGATGGTGACTATTGATGGCGGCGGATCAGGAGCAGTGAGCGCGATTATACAAAGATGCAACAATGTGCAGAATGATGTGTTCATCAGCTATGTATTGATATCAGTAGGAGTCGCTTTTATCATAGGCGGGCTGATCACGATAAGGGAAAAGAGGTAAGAATATGGTAAAAGTCAAGATTTCGCAGGACCGTGATGCATGCATAGGATGCGGAGCGTGCGTTGCAACCTGTCCAGACAACTGGGAGATGGCAGATGACGGCAAGTCAAAGCCAAAGAAGACAGAGCTGGATGATGTGGGCTGCAACAAACAGGCAGCAGAAGCATGCCCTGTACAGTGCATAAATGTTATAGAAGAGTAGTAGAGCGGCTGTATTGGTGTATTTGGCATTTCTTATTTTGACTACTTTCAGGTGAGTAAAACCGAAAGTTTTTTAAATGGTGAACGGGTATTTTTTTGAGGGTGTTAGAGATTATCGGGCCAGACAACATAACAGATGCTATTCTAAAATATGCACGGAATGAGGTACTCCAGTTGGTAGCTCAACACAAGACCTTGTCTAAACACGCAAGAGATGTCAGTGAGGCTTACAAGAGAGAGTCAAAAAACTTCAAGAGAAGGGTCAGGAGATACACAAAAAAGCAAGGGATAGAAGACGTTATAGGGGACGAGCACGTGTACAATTTGCTTGATTTCATACCTGGCCTTGCATTCGAAGTCATGGGCCTGGACTCTGACAAGAAAACAAGGCTTACAGAAGAACAGCGCGAAAGGATACGAAGACTTGAGGAGGATTATGTGAACAGGCTCGTGCTTCTTCAGGAGAATATCGATACTATTAAGGAGGAGAACCAAAGAATCTATTTTGATATGCTTGAGCGCACAATCGTGCAGAAGCTTTTTGGCTATACTCCAGATTATCCTCATGCACTGCTCTGTATCAAGTATTCTGAGAATGATGATGTTGAACTGGTAGAAGCAGACTTCGTGGATATGACAGCCAGGCAACGAAAGGATATTCCTTTAACGAATATGCCTATCAACCAGTACTTTGCAGACAAGCTTGAGGATATCGCGAGATTAGAATACGTGAGTGTCTATTCAGTGCAGCATCATGTCGTTGGATTTTCATGGGAAGAGATGGCTGAGCATGTCATGCAGAGGTTCCATGCAAGATATGCAAACGACGGCAAAAGGCTTAAGAAGGAGAGGGTGAAGAAGCTTCTTGACAATGCATTCCATGCAACACTTGGTGATGGAATCAGCACTGACCTTGCTGCGATGGGCTACAAGAAGATCAACTGAGGATTTATCATGATAGGACCTAAACGATTTGATAATAAAGAGAAGCTCAGGATCGCTATGGAATCTTCGGTACTTGAGAAGATGCTTGAGGACACTGTCCATAAGGCTTCGGCTTTGTGCGAGGAAAGGGATGAGAGGACTGAAGAGTATGAGATGAAGCTGGAGGAGTATCTTTACAGCATAGGTGCTCGGGACAAGGTCAAGATATGCATTGATGAACAGCAGTTTTCAGAATTTTCTCCAGATGTAAGATACAAAGCACTCCTTGGTGTAGATGCAGCTGATGAAGAGAGATCAAAAGGTCTTGAGATCAATAGCATACTATCGTCAGACCAGATAAAGCACATAAGGAAGATGGGCGGCAAATACCAGATCGAGATGGCAGATTTCAATGAGCGCTTTGGAAAATTGTATGTTGAGCAGGAAGATCTGTATGATTCTATTGTTGAGAAGACAATGGTCGAGACACTGTTCAAGCAGGATTCGGTGAAGGACAGGGTGATCCTGTATTTCTTTGATCCTACGTTTGAGAGATTGCGAAGGGCTGCCATTGATCTATCGACAGGAAAGACATATGAGGAACTTCAAATATCTGATATTGATGCTAAACTGCATCCTGGGTTCTGGAATGTGCGGAAGCTCAAGAAAGAGGCGCGGGATTCAGATGCAAATGTTTATCTAGTAAGCAATGCCTGGAATCATATGCTTGCAGAAGAGATGCTCATGCATGTGAAGAAAGAATTGCAGGCACAGTATGATGAGCTGCATCCTGCGCTCGCCAATGCAAGGGAGAAACGCCTTGCTGCTAAAGAGCTTAACCGCAACCTAGAGATTGCCGCTACAAAGAAACAGGATGCACAGAGGGATAGCACGTATTTTGTCAGGGAAGACGGCCATGGTTTCGGATGGGTGCACCCTGACCAGGATGTTTCATCTGATGTGCTTGATGACCTTACGAAGCTGATGGACATAGAACAGAGGTATGAGAACTGATGATAGGGCCTAAAGTTTTTTCGAAAATCGAGAAAGAGAAGATAGCCACTGATGTGAGGGTATTGGAGGAGATGGTCATATCTGAGCTGAATGATCAGCTGCTCAGGCTATGCAAAAAGATGGATGATTATACTGCAATGGCTGCCGGAAAGGTACACGGGCTGATAAAGCAAGCAGGTCTTTCTGGGATGGTCAATGTCTATACTGATGATCGCGAAGTGTCTCATTTCAATGACAACCTCAAATTCAAGAAATTGGAGTGTGATTTCCAATGGGTCGACAATGCAAGCATTGGGAATATTCCTTCAGACAAACTTGCCAGTCTGGAAAGGGTCTATTATGCCATAGAGGAGTACAGTGCAGATATGCAAGGCTTCCTTTGTTATCTGGGTGAACTGAATGACAAGGAGGAAGAGGCATATGTTGAATATCTTAGGTTCACAATGGTCTCGCCTCTTGGAGGGGATGCTTCAGGTCTTGACGATCGTGCTGTTTTGTATGTTATTGATTCTCCTGATCTTTATAGGGCAGAAGCCAACCTGTGCCCTATACCTAATGAAGACATACTTGCAGAGCCTAAGTTCTTGATGAAGTACAAGCCAGGGCGGCTTTCGATGCGGCGCATCAGGAAGATGGCTGCTAAAGAGGATGCTCTGGTTTATTTAGTTTCACATCCTGATCCCAAGCTTAGTGCAAATACACTTGTCGATCATGTGGCTGAAAAGATGCGGACAGCAAGCCTCAAGGAGATGGAGGAGAATGGCGAGCTCATGGATTTCCCTGTTGATGAGAGGAGATATCCTTTTGATAATCCTGACTATGCTGTCAGTGATTCAAGCGGGCATGTTGTTGGCGTGAACCTGAATGGAAACGTCAGTTTTGAGATGCAGCAGGAGCTTCTTCGGAGATCATCTCCTGAGTGTGAGGAAGAAAGGGATAAATTGTTGCAGTAGTTGGAAGATTTCTGTTTTTGTCGTCGAGATTTCCGGTTTTTTCTTGGAAGAATTTATTAAGTTCTAAAACATCTTATGTTTTATGTTCAGAACCGAAAGATTTAAGTATACTGAGGTATACCTTAGTATACGGTGATAAGATTGGATGTTACTACGATAAAACTGCATACTGAGACGAAAATGGAGCTTGACAGATTTCGCCAATACAAGAATGAGTCTTACGACGAGGTAATACGCAAATTGCTTTATGTGGCGAAAAATATCAAGAAGAAGCCTCAATTGAGCAAATGGGCTATAAAACAGATAGAGGAAGCCAGGGAAAACATCAAGAAAGGTATCTATCTGACAGAGGAAGAGGCGAAAGAACGCCTGGGACTATAAGATATGAAGTCAGATACTTGCCTAAAGCAATCAAATCTATACAAAAGTTACCGGAAAATATCCGTAGAAGGATATTTGACAAGATAAGATCAACAAAACCAAGCCCTTTCCGTTTCTTTGAAAGGCTTGAAGGCCGAACAGACTTCAAGCTCAGGATCGGTCCTTATCGTGCATTTGCTGAAATAGACGTCGAGAATAGGATAATATATATCACAGTTGCAGATCATCGCGGGAGAATCTACAAGAACATTTAAATACCTTTATCGTTTCTGTTTTGTTATGAAAAGAGTGCTAGTTTTTGTGTTATTGATTGTTCTTCTTTGTTCTTTAGCTTCTGCTGCCCTGTATAAGACGGCTCCTGTTGTGTATAAGACGCCTGTTGTTGTGAGGGAGCCTTTAATTGTTGAAGAGCCTGTTGTTACAGAGCCTCCTAAGGATGATCCTTATGGTGATGAGTATGGCATTGTGACTCCTACGAAACGGCTGAATACAACCTATGACACAACAGGTGGTGAGGCAAGGTATGAAGAGCCGCTTGTAGAGGACTCGTTCTATGTTGTGAAAGAAGTAGAAGAAAAGGTGTATGAGCCTATGAAGGCTATGGAGACTGGAGAAAAGGGTTATGACAGCTACAAAATAGAGATGGGTGATTCCAGAACACATATCCTTCTGTATAACTCACTTGGACAGGTTAGTCAGGCCATCATTATCGACCAGGAGACAGGCCAGGTGTCTGACCTTGACGCCCTTGTGCAGCTTGTGATATTTGAGATGTGGCAGACAGAGGAAGAGTCTTTGAAAGGAGTGCTTGAAGAGATGCATCGCATGAATGAAGAAAAGAAGCAGCAGAGAGACTATATGGAAAGTGCTAAGCTTTCGAAGTCAGAGATGGATGCTGTGTATTCTGCAATATATTCACTTTTGCAGCAGGCTCAAGCAGAGAAGAAGGATCAGCTTGAGGAGCTTCAAACAGCACGTGAACAGCAGCTTGCAGCAGCGCAGGCAGCAGTAGAGGCTAAACAGGAAGAGATTGAAGCAAAGAAAGAGGCTGCAGAGGAGAATTTTATTTCAGGTATTGTTTCAGCTGTAAAAGGATGGTTCATTCCTGGCATTGAACCTCATGAAGCAACGCATATTGCAGATGATTTCACAGAAGGGACCAGTTCAGATGAGCTTGTGTCTTCTTTAAAGGATCATGAGATTGAGATGTATGAAGGCCATGGACGTTATGGCTCTGGTCCTGACTTTGACAACAAGACCACTTTGAGTGTCAAAGAGCAGTCAGGCAAGGCAGACCTTGATGCTGAGCTTGAAGATGGAAAGGTTGGGTCTT
>JAHWIS010000139.1 GCA_019322385.1 Candidatus Woesearchaeota archaeon | reverse complement strand
TGCTTTACCTGGTCCAGACCATACCCCTGCTCAAGCTCATCTTCTATATAGCCGAGCACCTCTCTCCTGAAGCTGATTACCTTTTCCTCTGCAGTTTCTTCTGGAATGATTACACCTCTTTTTCAAATGATTTAATCTTTGAATCTTAAAGTGAATATGTCTCCATACAATGAGTTGATTATCCTTGCGAGATTGTGGAGATGTATTGTAGCCCTGTCTACTTTCTCGCCGAGCTTTATCTCATTCTTCAGGTTGTATGACTTGCGTACGACTGCGTTGTATTTCTTTGCGTCAAACTTGTAGAATGTTTCATACGCTGTCCTCATGATTCCTCTTATCTCCTTGAGATAGTCCTTGTCTTTTTTCTTTGTGATCTTCACGCAGCTGAGCCATTTGAACTCATCTCCGATCTTCTCAAGCCTGTCCAGCATCAGGTAATAAAGTGGAGTCTTCAGGAATTCTGAATGACCTCTCTTAATCAGGATTCGCTGGCAGTAGTTGATGAGCCTCTTGATGTTCTTGTCGACTATCTTTATCTGCACTGCATCCTCGCTCTCAGACAGCTCCAGCAGGAGAAGGAACAGCCTCCTGAACACTGTCTTGAACTCTTCTTCTGACTCTTTTGTGATGTCTTTTATGATCAGGTAGTCTTTCTTGTGCTCTACTATCTCGTATCCTATCAGCTTCTGCTCTATGATGTCAGACGTCTCTTCCAGTATCTTGCTGTTCTTGAACCGCAGCTTTGTCTCATCCACACCGCTCCTGTATATCCCTTGCAGCACCCTTATCAGCGAGCTTGCATAATCATCACCATCTATAAGAACGCGCTCGCCTGCCCCCTTGCGAGGCGATATCACTACCTTGTTCCCTACGATGTTAAGCTCTACCTGCCGTCTCTTGTCCAATCCCTCTTTCTTCACCCATTCTATCGGCAGCGTGACTGTATACGACTTCCTGTCCTTCGGCCCCTGTGCTGTCAGCTTCTTCTCCATACGTCGGATAATGCAGCCAGACTATTTAAATTTTATGCTTGTTATAGGCTGTTTTATTACAATTATTTTGTTTTAGTGGAGGTTATATATCGTATGCGCGCTTTCTTTTGTTTGGAACCTGAAGGTTCTGGAGGTCGATGAGAATGGGAGCAGGCGGTTTTCCAATATCACCTGAAGAGAAAGGCCTTGTCAAGAGACTTGCCAAGGCTGTTGTGACAAAAGAACTGACAGAAAGGCAGATCAAGAACATAAAGAAGAGAGTCGATAAGGGAGAATCACTCGACAAGATCCTGCCTAAAAGCTATCCCCATGCACTGATCGCGATAGTCAGGGGCTATGACAACTTCGAGGGCGCACCATATACAAAAGATGCCTATTTCAATGCACGACAGGCAAGTGAAGAAATGGTCAAGATCCCTCCTAACGGCACTCTTCCTGACACTTATCATGTTGTGACCGGGTCAGTGGAGGATATTGAAGAAGGGCAGATCTTTGACAGGAGAACAGGACGTCCCCTTGACCACATTGATGTATCTATGGTCTATGATGATCTGGAAGAAAGACTGAAGAAATACAAGTGAAAATGAGAACAGAAGAACTTGCAAGGAAATGCGCAACAAGATATCATCATGGCCAGTTCAGGAAAGGAAACCATGAGCCATACATTGTGCATCCTGCTGCTGTTGTCAGATACTTGAAGCAGCATGGCATTGACGACGATGTTTCCTTGTCTGTTGCCTGGCTCCATGATGTTGTCGAGGATACTGCCATGACCTGGGAGCAGGTCGAGAATATCTTTGGGAAAGATATAGCGAGTGGCGTCCACCTTCTAACAAGGGATGTTGGCAGGGAAGAATACAAGACACGCCTTAGCTACGCACCAGATAACATAAAGATGGTCAAGCTCTGCGACACATTGCACAATGTCGAGGATATGAAATACATGAGCCTCAAAGGAATATGGAGAAAGATCAATGACTGCAGGGATTATTACATACCTATGGCAAGAGAGCTCTGCCCTGGTATCGCATCAAGATTAGAAATCTGCATTGAGGATTATTTGTTTTCAAGAAATCAATTATCTGGGATTCCTGTTCCTGCAGTTTAAATAATCTTTATTATCCCTAGCAATGCATCTCTCTTGTTTTCTGGGTTTCTGAAAACAAACCCGTCTTTCTTAATGTCATCTCTGCCTTCATAGGTGTGAATTACGCGTTTAAGTTTAGAAAGGTCATAAACAATTGCGATGTCCAGCCTCACTGGTTTTCCTCCTAACTGGGGTGGCCATGTATAGAATGGTTCAATGAACTTTTCCATTATTCTTGAATTTTGTTTCACTGTGAAATCAAGAGCAAAGAAATCTATATGTTTTCCTTCAACATTTTCATAGCGGTCGCCTATTCTTTTCGGATCATACCTGTCAATGCCTGTCTTTTTTATTATTTTGACCATGTCATCGACAGATTTGCCTTTATGCTCCTGGCTACCCAGGCAGCGGATAGCGACTCTTTTTCCTAGAAAGTGTTTTTTGATGACCTTGTCAATCCTTGAGCCTATTGAAGTGTGGTCTGGAGGAGATTTCACATGATATTCTGGAACAGTAATCTGGTATACAGGTATTTTAGCCATTGTATATTGGGATATTGACTCAAATCTTCAAACTGACAACATCGCTCATCCCGTGCTCGTTCATTGACACTCCATATAATGTGTTTGCTTCGGTGAGTATGCCGTCGTTGTGGGAGATCATGATATACTGTGCCTTGACTGAGTAGTCCCTGATCAGCTCAGCCAATTTCTCGCTGTTCTTCTTGTCGAGTGCTGCATCCACCTCGTCAAGCACATAGAATGATGCTGGGTCGTATTCCTG
>JAHWIS010000138.1 GCA_019322385.1 Candidatus Woesearchaeota archaeon | reverse complement strand
CTTTCGGTATGGCAATGGTCGCGATAATCTTCGAGCCCATTGCAGGCAGGATAGCAGATATATACTCTATACGCACTTCATTCTTTGTGCTGGGATGCATACTTTTATTATACACAATCTACTATTTCAGCACCAGATTCACCAAGAAACATCTATTTGAATCACATAAAACATAACTTCAACCCAAATCAAACCCTTCCCAATCTATTTATATATCAGTGTCATACTAATTCTTAGCAGCATTTAGCTGTAAATCATCAACAAACAAGACATGTGAGGTATAAAAATGAAGAAAATCGTCATATTATTGATTGGATTGCTTGTTCTTGCGAATATGTCATTCGCAGCAGAGCAGGCCCAAGAGGTTGAGGAAGAGGGCTTCTTTTCAAAGCTTTTCAGCTTCTTCAAGCCAAAGCAAGTGAGTCCAGATAGCGCAAGGGTCCTGACAAGCTCTGCAGATGAGGAATCTACAGACAAGCCAGTCCCGATGCAGGATATCGATTATGGGAATCATGTTGAATATGATCTTGATGAGATTCCTATCGAGAGCGACAGTGTAGAAGGATATGAAGGTGTGGTTGAAGCAGTCGATACCATTGCAGTCCGACCTATGCCAATGCCAGAGCCCATGCCCCCTATCGAGGAGGACCATGAGATAAGAAGCTGCGAAGCTGTGATCTGTTACAATAAATGGCAGCAGGAACTCTTCTGCCCTAGCTCTTACAGGAACTGCGCAAGGAAATACAATAATTGCAGGACAGTAAGCTGCAACCCTCCAAGGCCGCAGCAGTATGACTGCCCGTCATGCGTCTCCTGCCCAGAGCCTGTCCCTGTCTGCAGGGAGAAGGTACATCTCTGTATCCAGATGGAACCAGCAGAAGATGGTACAGACATCGCGAGCTACAATGAGGTCAAGTGCGAAGGCACTTATGATGACTGTGTCGAGAAATACCGCAAGTGTAAGTGCGGATTGCCAGAGCCGCAGCCGCAGCCGATCTGCAGGGAAAAGCAACACACCTGCAAGAAATGGGTGTATTCGACAACCGAGACTTCAGAAGAGGACACAGCAACCTCTACAGCACTAGCCCATATTGCGTATGTGACATGCGAAGGCACCTTTGAGCAGTGCGAAGAAGGACATATCTCTTGTGCATGCGGACTGATAAAGGAAGTGCCAGTCGCATACACGACTGCATCCTCTGCCGAATAAGCTTTATTAATTTTTTATTTTTTCTTTCTTTAACTTCAACCCAAATCAAACCCTACCCAATATATTTATATATACTAGCCCTACATATATACATAAACATTCCAAGGTGATACTATGGGTCATGAAAAAAGTCCGTTTTTGATGATTGTGCTGGCTTTGGGTTTTGTACTGATTGCAATAGCGATCCTTTTCGCTCCAAAGCCTGCAGTGACTGTGTCTGGAGGAGATGGTATTTCTGCAGATAAGAGCACTCTCTCAGTCAGGGGTGAAGCAAGGTTTGATGTCGATCCAGATGAAGCAGAAGTCTTCATCCGTGTCAGGACAGATGAACCTACCGCTAACCGCGCTCAGGAAGAGAACGCGAGATTGATGAACACTGTAAAGGCAGCTTTGAGAAAAGCTGGTGTTGACAGTGATGATATGGAGACCACGAGCTACAACCTCTGGCCTCAGCAGAGATGGGACAGGGATAGGGAAGAGTATGACATAACAGGCTACAGGGTCCAGCATCTGCTGAAAGTCACTACAGATGAAGTCACAGAAGTAGGAGACTTGCTAGACGTCGCAGTAGGAGCAGGAGCAAATGGTCTCGACCGCGTAAACTTCAAGCTCTCTGACAAGAAGAAAGAAGACGTGAACAGCGAAGCTTTAGCCCAAGCATCAGGCAATGCAAAAGACAAGGCAGATGCGATTGCGCAGGGTATTGGAGTAAGAATCAAAGGCATTGCAGCAGTCTCAGAGTCAAATGTAGGATATGATTACATCGCAAGGCCTATGTATGGCATGGCAGAAGCTGACATGGCTGTAGGAAAAGCCTTTGAGACAGAGATCTCACCAGAAGCTGTCACAGTAAGTGCTTACATAAGCATTGTGTATGAAATAGAATAAATCTTTTCTTTTTCCTTATTTCTTTTTTTCCAAAACACATAAATAGTCCTACTAATAACAGCTCTGCATGAAACCAAAGAACAAGAACACCAAATGGCTTGACAGGGTTATCTGGGCTATGCTTGCTGTCTATATAATAGGCATTGCATATCTTCTCATAAGGAACATGCAGGCTAACCTTCTGCTCTTCGTCAACACAATAACCCTGCTGTTCATATTAGGGCTGTTGGCTTTCATTGCCTACATGCTTGCGATGAGAGAATGAAGCAGAATCTGAAGATAGGAAACGTAAAGCTAGACAACCCTCTCTGCCTGGCTCCGCTTTTAGGCGTAAACTGCACTGCGTTCCGCCTGATGTGCCGCAACCACGGCGCAGCTCTCATATATTCTCCGATGATACACTCACAAGGTCTTGTCAGCGCAGAACGCAACCGCGACACCATGATAGATTTCATAGAAGAAGAACGGCCCCTCACCATACAGATCATCGGCCGCGACCCTGAAATAATGGTAGAGTCATTGCAGTACATCGAGCCGTACGCAGACATTATAGACATTAATTTCGGATGCCCTGACAAGGATATCCTCGGCCAGAAGATGGGCGCTTATTTCTCAAAGCATCCTGAGCAGATGTCAAAGATAATAAGCAAGATAGCAGGAGCGACAAACAAGCCAGTCACTGCAAAGATACGCATAGGCTGGGACTCACAATCCTTAAACCACATAAAAACAGCAAAGATAGTTGAAGACGCAGGAGCAGCTGCAATAACAGTGCACGGCAGGACAAAAGAACAACACTACAGTGGGAAAGCCAACTGGACTGCGATAAAGCAGGTAAAGGAAAAGACAAACATCCCGATAATAGGTAATGGCGACATCTGGAAAGCGGATGACGCAAGATACATGATTGAACAGACCAAGTGCGATTTTGTGATGATCGGCAGGGGCGCGATAGGGAACCCGTACCTGTTCACGCAGTGCGAGGCTCTCCTGAAAGACAGCAAAGACCTTCCAGACCAGACAACAGAAGAGAAAGGCCGCACTCTCCTGGAATTCATAGAGCTCTACAACAAAGTCCAGAAGATAAAGAGATTCTCAGAGCTCAAGCAGCACGCGCTGTGGTTCTGCACTGGCGCAGAAGGAGCATCCAAGAAACGCAAGGTGCTCATGGCTGCCACGAATGAACAGAAGCTCATGAAGCTCATCAATAAGAAATTCTTTTAGGTTTTCCGCCACACCCCACCAAACCTTTATAAAATCCCCCTTTCTCAAGCCATACATGGCACGATACTGGGATATAGTCAACAAGGTGATCAATGAGTCAGACATACTGCTGGAGATACTTGATGCCAGGCTTGTAGAAGAGTCCAGGAACAAGGAGATAGAGGACAAGGTAAAAAGGGCGGAAAAGACACTCATATACGTAATCAACAAGTGCGACCTTGTGGAGAAGCCCGCCCTGGAGAGATACAAGAGAGAGCTGAGACCTTGCGTCTTCATATCTGCAAAAAAGCATCTTGGCACTGGCTTCCTGAGGGCAGAGATAATGAAGCACGCTCCGAAAGACAAGTTCAAGGTCGGCGTATTAGGCTATCCCAACACAGGGAAGTCTTCAGTAATAAATGCATTGAAGGGCAGGGGATCCGCCCCGACTTCATCCATATCAGGCTACACAAAAGGCATCCAGCTCATAAGGGTAAGCAAGAAGATGTATCTCATAGATACCCCTGGCGTCTTCCCGTACAAGGAAAAGGACGAGGCAAAGCATGCCAAGATAGCTGCACGCACATTCGCAGACCTCAAGGATCCTGAGAGCGCCTGCATGGACATGATAGAAGAGTTCCCATCACAGATAGAGAAGTACTACAAGGTAAAGCACAGCGATGACCCAGAAGAAGTGTTAGAACAGATAGCCCTAAAACTCAACCGGCTGAAGAAAGGCGGTCTGCCTGACACAAACGCTGCAGCAAGGATAGTATTAAAGGACTGGCAGGAAGGCAGGATCAGAAAAAGAATAATTCTAAGAAAAAGAAGTTCATAGTCATACAGATTGACGCGTTGCCTCATTCTATTGTCAAGAGATTCCTTG
>JAHWIS010000137.1 GCA_019322385.1 Candidatus Woesearchaeota archaeon | reverse complement strand
ATCCAAACCTCATTTTCGTGTTAGTTTTCGTACTAAGGTGCTTCTTGCTGTGTTTACTGTGCTTGTGCTGATCATTGTAGGGACTGTTGTGTATCGTGTGCTTGAGGGTTGGGGGTTTGTGGATTCTGCGTACTTTACAATGATCACTCTTACGACTATCGGGTATGGCGATCTTGTGCCGACCACTGCGGCGTCTAAGATGTTCACTGCTTTCTTTGCTTTTGCTGGGGTTGCTGTGTTCTTGTTTGCGCTGTCTATCCTGGCTGACTATTACTTTGGGCAGAGGGCGCAGTCCCTTGAGAAGCAGGTCAAGAGGGTCAGTGATAAAGCGATGAGGATGATGGGTAAGGAGGATATCAAGCCTCCTTCGAGACGGGCTTATGTCAAGAGCCTGAGGATAGACAGGCATGGGAAGTGGCAGAAGGGTGAGAGGAAGAGATGACAGACAGAAAATCCCTTACTGCTGATGGTTCTGTGACGTTCTATTCAGATGAGTATGAGGAGGCGTACCACAGCCCAAGCGGTGCGCTGACAGAAGCAGAGAAGAAGTATGCAGAGGTGTGCAGGATAAGTGATAGGGATGAGGTTGACATCCTTGATATCTGCTTCGGTCTGGGGTATAATTCTGCTGCTGCTATTGATAATTTTGATGGAAAGCGGTTGAGTATAGTAGGTCTTGAGAGCTATCAAGGCATTATCGATGAGATAGTCAGACTTGTTGATGGGGCTGAGTATCCGTTTGAGTGTAATGAGATGATGAAGAAGGTTGCCGCTACTGGGAGTTATGCTAATGATGTTGTCAATATTAGATTAGTGATGGGTGATGCAAGGGAGACTATCAAGTCACTGAAGGACTCGTCCTTTGACTGTGTGTTCCTTGATCCTTTCTCGCCTAAGAAGTGTCCTGAATTGTGGACTGAAGAGTTCTTTTCTGAGATTTATAGGGTTCTGCGCAAGGGAGGTATGGTCTCCACCTATAGCTGTGCCAGGATTGTGCGTGAGAACTTTGCTGCTGCAGGCTTTACAGTGAAGGAAGGTCCTGTTGTGGGTCGACGAAGTCCTGGGACGGTTGCGCTGAAGCAGGAAGATAGAGACCGACGCTGAAGTTGGTGTTGTCCTTGCCCTCGACCTGCCTTATCGCTCCAAGCAGCATCTCCGGATGCTCATAGACCTCGTTTCTTTCATCTTCCTTAAGCCTTGAAGGATCATATATGCAGCAGCTGCCTGCAACCTCGATAGAGATGTAACCATCTCCTACCTTTATCTTGCTGCCATTTACCTTATCCAGGATCTTTTCCATGAATGTCTTTACATCAGAAGCCAGCATGCTGTTCTGCTCTGTAGAATACTTGAATCCTATCAGCCTGTCAGTGTCGCAGAACCTTGCAAGGCGCGGGCCGTCACGGACATGTTCAAGATAATCGAGCATCGGGCCGTCGCCGTTCAGCGAATCCACGACAACATTGAGCAGATCGCTTGCATATCTCTCTCCTTTTGACCTTATGACCTTGGTGAATCCCCTTATGTTGAACATCATCAGCGCCACTTTGCCGTTCTCTCCTGAATACACGCTCTTGTTGCAGTCGCCGACCCTCCTCTTTATGCTGCTGTAGAGGGGTGAGACGCCGAGCAGTCCTGTCTGCTCATCCTTTTCCTCAGGCATCCATGTTGCGTTCTTCAATGTCTTTTTCACATTATACATATTCCTGTTTGCAGCCTGTATCGTGTCATCCATGCTCTCGCCAGCCCGATTCTCAGCAGCACCCATAGAAACTGTAAATGAAGAGCCATCGTTCAATGGATCAGCAATAGTTATGGCCTGCCTGAGGTTCTGCGCTGCTGCAAGCGCATCCTTGATCCCTGTGTAAGGGAGGATCACGACAAACTCCTCTCCACCATATCTAGTGGCAACATCCTCAGGACGGACATTAGCTTTCATTTTCTTAGCTATCTCCTTCAAGACCTCGTCTCCACCACCATGGCCGTATCTGGAATTCACCTTGCCGAAATCATCCATATCGATAAAAAGCATAGAATAAGGCTGACCAATCTTCCTGCATTTCTCAGCAATCTCATTTCCTTTCTCTTTCAGGAACCTCCTATTGCCGATACCTGTGAGAGGGTCCTTGTAGGCAGACCTCTTCCACCTATTCAGCCTTACTGACTTGTTGATGTTTATGTTCGTGACGTCCATGGCGCTGGCGATGACTGCTATATCACACGTGTCTATCTGGTCTTTCCTGAATATGGCAAGTCCTATGTATTCATCACCCCTTGTGATAGGCATAGTCAGCATATCAGTCCCATCCCGATGATCAATCTGCGGTTCAAGCATACCTATGAGATTTTCCTCAAGGCCATCTGATGTATTGTAAGTGACTCCTTCACCAGGCTTGAACTCTGTCAGGCGCTTCCTGCCTTCAAAGAGATATACACCTGAAAATCCAAGGTCAAGGCTTTCTCCAAGAATACTGAGAAATGCTCCACAGCTTAACTTGATGTCATCTAGGTTCGCCTCCCTTGCCACCTTTGTGACTACAGCCAGCTTATCAGAATTCTTGCTCTTGTTAAGGAAACCATCCGGGTCCCTTATTATCTCTTCAAGCCTCTTGTCCATGATATTCCTCTCAACACCCGTTACTGTAACCCCTGAAATTGAGGAATATTGGAGGAACAAGAGGTGGTATAAAAAGCTATGTACCTCGAAAACAGTGGTAAGGTTTTTAAATGGAAAAGGCTGCAGCAGAGTTTGTCATGCCCCTGTAGGCTAACGGATAGACTTCAAGCTTGCGGCAACGCAGAGCAAAGCTTTGTTGGTTTTGTATCTGCGATACAAAAAGCTTGAGACCGGGGTTCAATTTGCGGAAAGAGATCATGCTGCCGCATGAAATTCCCCGCAGGGGCATGCTTATTTCTTGAGAATCATCTGCCTGATCTCATTGACTGCTCCTTCAGGCAGTGTCTTGCTCTTGTACTTGCGGAATGTTATCAAGGTATCATATGAAACTATGTAGTCTAAAAGCTTTGACTTCAGATCAAGCAGTGTCTCCCTGAACTTCAGGTTGCTGGACAGGTTAACATGGACCTGAAAATTCCATTTACCCATACACTTAACCATATAATCAATACCCTTGATTGTCTTGAGTTGCTCTATCAGATTCGCTTCTTCCTTTTCTGTCAGGTTCTTTGTGTGGAGGAGGACCTGGTACCAACCATAACCTAACAGATCAAGGTTTATCAGTGTCTTGAATGAATTGATCACACCTGATTTAAGAAGTGACCTTATCTTGTACCTTACAACATAAGGGGTCGTGTTGAGCTTTTTCGCGAGAGACAGCACAGGCGTCCTTGCGTCACGCTGCAGGAGATCCAACAGCTTCAAGTCGTTCTCATCAATATTCACAGGTTCTGTTGTCTGCGATTCAAGCAACATCTGCCCTTCTTTCTGCCCTAAAGGGAACAGGAACTCAGGAACGAACTCCTTTGTGTAGATTATCAAACTTGTCTCATAATCCT
>JAHWIS010000136.1 GCA_019322385.1 Candidatus Woesearchaeota archaeon | reverse complement strand
ACATACCTGTTGGAAGGAAGGGGTTATTTTTATTAATTGTTCTTTACGCGGAAACATGCGCCTATATTTTCCGAAAATCAGAAAGAATACAAACGGAAGTAACGGAAAAAAAGGAACATTTAAATACAAGAGACATATTTGCAAAGATAGATTTTTCTCGGCTCTGCCGGGGACGCTCAAAGCAGTAATGCTTTGGCGCATTCGATTAACATCGAATGTTAAGGGGTGGATTAAATAATGGCTAAAAAGGCAGTGACATTTGCTTCAGTGCTCCAGAATCCTATTTACAAGAATAGGGATGTGCTCTACGCACTGGTGCCGCCTACAGGACTTCTACACAGGACAGAGCAGAAGAATGAGCTTATCATGGAGCTTGCTCCGATACTCATGGATTCTGCAGTCTCATGCGTATTTGTCTATGGCAATCCAGGCACTGGCAAGACTGCAATAATAACAGAGCTTCTTGGAGAGCTGAGTGATGAGGCGAAGAAGCGCAAGGTGAAGCTACTGAAAGCATATGTCAACTGCTCTGAGAACAGGACAGAGACGACTATCCTGGTAGACATCCTGAGCCAGATAAATCCTAAGAAAACTTACCCACGAGTCGGCTGGACCCGCGCGAAAGCGCTGAGCGAATTCAAGAAAGTGACGAATGAGCTGAAGACAAACATCATAGTCGTGCTTGACGAGATCGACTATGCGTTGAAGGAGTCAGGAGATGACATCATCTACAGGCTCAGCAGGGTCAATGAAAAGCTGGACTCAAGGGTATCCACCATCCTTGTATCCAATGATGTAAGGGTCGCTGACTATATCAAGCCCAGGACGCAGTCAACGCTTGGCAGGGTAAGGGTTATATTCGCGCCCTATGCTGCAGAAGAGCTGTATGATATCCTGAAGGACAGGGTGAAGTATGCTTTCAACAGGGATTCTGTTTCTGATCAAGTTGTCAAGAAGGTGGCGGAGATAGAGGCTTCGCGTGGTGGTGATGCAAGAAAGGCCCTAGAACTGCTGGACAGCTGCTCAAAGATAGCGATATCTAAAAATAGCAGCAAAGTGACGCTTGACCTGGTGGATGCAGCAGACAAGACACTTGAGAAAGACACGATATTCAACATGGTGACAACACTGACAAAGCACCAGAAGCTGCTCTATCTTGCGATGATCAAGTCGAAGAAAAAAGATCTTGATGGCGGCAAGGTGTACAAGATGTACAAGGAAGTCTGCGAGAAGCAGAATGTCTCGCCTCTTTCTGTGCGAAGCATACGGACATTCCTTGTTAATTTTTCTGAACTCGGTCTGATACAGTCAGAGGTGACCTGGCTGCGCAATCTCAGGAAGAAAAGCCGGACGATAAGGCTTGAGATGGACACAGCAACACGCAAGAAACTGCGGAAGGTAATACGAGATTCAATCTAATAGTCTTTTTGGAGACCACGGCAAGGGCTGCTCTTAACGGGGGTGGGGGGCAGTGCCTTGCCACTTATTTTCATTCTTTGTTTTGCATCATCTAATTCTCACAAAAGGTTTTGGCGCACTCATGACTGCAGACGATAGTTGACTTTTGTGTTTATTTGTTAAGGTGAAGAAACAGCGCTTTGTTTTGTGGAAACAAAAGTCAAATGGTTAATAGAAAAATTGAATGATCTTTTTAGCCTATTGCTCTCCTTACGTCACTCACTTCTGCGCTTTGGACGCCTTCGAGTTCCTGGACTTTCTCTGCGACTACGTCTGGTGAGCCTAGGTCTTCATCCATGACAAAGATGTAGTTAAGGCAGTTCAGGCCGAAAGCCACCGGCTCTATGGTTGCTTTTGTGTCTCGCTCTCCTGCGAATTCCCTTACAATCCTGGTCACTTCTTCCTTGATGCTCTCCAGGTCTGTTTCAGGAGATACAGGCATGACCTTTACTGTGACTATAGCAGTACCCATCAATATCACCTTTTTAGTTAGGACCTTCAAACCCGCACTCAGGGCACTTGTACCTTGTGACAATGTCCCTGCAGTGGCCGCAGCGTACTATGTCTGTCTTACCGCATTTCGGGCATTTGAACTTTGTGGTGCCTTCTATGTTCGTGATCCGTTTCCTGCAGCTTGTGCAAATAACCTCAGTCATTTTGAAATCCTCCGGTGTTGCAGCGGCAGGCGCTTGTTTATAAATCTACCGCTTAGGCGCCTGAGATAGGCTTTTTGTATTTTATTTAAATACCTTCCTATTTTTTAGTGGTAATAAAACTTTATAAACATACCTTGTTTCAGACGTTTCAATTTTGGGGTAGTAAGTAGGGTGGTATTAGACAATACTATTCTGCTGATTGATTTATGCTTATTAACTTGTAAAAAGGGGGTTTACAATGAGCTTTGATGAACTAGCGCAAGAGATGGACAAACTTCTGAAATCTGACTTGGCAAAACAAGAAGCTAGTCCGAAGGCTGAAGAGGAACCAAAGGCTCCAGAGCCGGCCAAGCAGGAACCAAAGAAAGGGTTCTTCGGAAAGATGTTCAAGAAAAAAGAGAAAGCGCCAGAGCCGATCAAAGCTCCTGAAATGCCTGAGCCCCCTAAGTTTGATGCGCCAAAGAAGAAAAAGGAAAAAAAGCCAGAAAGAGCAAGGGATTATCTTGATGAACGCGAATCAACGCTAGCAAAGAAGGAGAAGCTGCTTGATGAGTTGGCAAGTGCGCTGGAGACAAAGAAGAAAGACATTGCAAAGCAGGAAAAGGAACTGGAGAAGAGAAAGAAAGAGATAGACGAGATGGGAAGGAAGCTCGCAAAAGCAGAAAAGGTTCCTGCTGCAAAGAGCGCAAAAGGGAAAGAGAAGGCGCTCGCAAAGAAAGAGAAGATACTCCTGAAGCTTGAGAAAGCGCTTGAGAAGAAAAGGGCAAAACTTACAGACGAGGAACATCATCTTCTTGAAGAAAAGGAACAGCTCAAGCTATTCAAGACAGAGCTCTCTGAAAAAGAGAGTTTAGTCAGGTCACAGCTTGCTACTGGTGCAAAGGCAGCAGGCAGAGGAAAGGAATTCAAGGGCCTTGAGAAGAAGGCGGCGATGCTCGACAAGCTCAACAAGGAGCTTGAGAAGAAAAGAGCTGCGATGGGAAACCTCGAGGCAGCGCTGGCGTCAAAGAAAGAAATTCTTGATACTAAAGAATCCGAGCTTTTGCGACGGGAAAAAGCGATCGGTGCAGGCTTCAAGCAGGCAGAGAAGAAAGCAGGCGCTGTCGGCAAGGAACGGCTTGCGATGCTGAAAGATATCGATTCACTCTCGCAGAAGAAGAATCAGCTTGAAGCAGATGTCAAACGCGCATCCGATCACCTAAAGGAAGTTGACAAACTGGTCTCAGCAAAAGAGAAAGAGCTGAGCATAGAGTCAAAGAAAAAGGAATTCGCAAAGCTGCAGAAGAAGATAAACGATCTCAACAAGAAGCTCGACCAGAGGAAGCTGAAGATCCACCAGCAGGAAGAGACATTGAAATCAAAGAGAGCAGAGCTGGACAGCAAGGAGAAAGAGCTCCTGGCAAGGGAGAAGAGCTTTGATGATCTTAAGTCACAACAGGCTGGAGAGCACAAGGAATACCAGCAGTCTGTGGCAGATATAAGTTCAGATGTAGCTAGGCTAAGAGAAGAGAAGTCCATGCTTGATGCGCAGATAGCTAGAGAAAGCCAGACACTCGAAGAGCTGAAGAACCTCGCCAAGGAAAAGGAAGAGGAGATGGAAGGCTTTGGCAAGCGGGAACGTGACATGCTCCTGAAGGAAAAGACTGTTGCAGATGTGCAGACGACAAAGGACATACTCGCAAAGAAAGAGCTTGACCTGAAACGGATTGATGACCTCCTGACAAAAAAACAGCAGCTTCTCGAGCAGAAAGAGAAAGAGCTCACGAAGAGGCGTGAAACAATGGAGTACGAGCTGCAGAAGGCAGAGGCAAACAAACGCATAATCTATTCAGAGATCAAGACACGGCAGGCAGAGCTTGCTGATCTTACTAATCTCAGGGACCTCAGGCGGAAAGAGGTCGACGAGAGTGACACAGTGCTCAAGGAAAAGGAAAAGGAGTTATTGGAGACGGTCAAGGATCTTGAACTTGACAAGGAACTTTTGGATAAGAAAGAGGATGAGATAGCGGCGACACTGCGAAAGATCGAAGATGACAAGGTGCTGATAGAGCAGAAAGAGGAAGAGATAATCCAGAACGTATCCATGCTTGAAGACCTCAAGGAGATGCTTCCTAAACGGGAAGAAGAGCTAAAGAAGATGCGCGAAGAGATAGAAGCATATGAAAGAGCTCTTGTCGATAAAGAGAGACAGCTTGAAAAGAACTATCAAAAACGTCTGAAGGAGCTGGATAAGACAAAGGCAAAGATGGAGAAGACAATCAACAGCCTTGAGAAGAAAGATGCAAAGATAGCTGCAGCAAAAGAGCTCAGGTTGAGCATAGCAGCGCTCGAGAACAAGCTCAAGAAGCTCGACAACCAGGTCACGATTAAGCAGAGCGAGGTCGACGGTCTGGATTCGCAGATAATGGAGACAACAGCAGAAGAACTTGATGTGGAACGCAGGGAAAAAGATCTTGCAGAAAGGGAAGAAGATCTTATGGAGAAGGAGAAGGAACTCCTTGCAGAGCAGGCAGATGTCGAGGCAGGGGATTTCAAGCAATATGTCGAGCATGAGCTCATGAAGTTCGAGCAACCAGAGTCAGTTAAGCTTGAGCATGCAGATGACATCTATTCGATGATAGACCAGGCCCGTGTGCTGATAACTATGGGGAAGCTCAATGAGGCGCGATCCATCTATGCTAAGATAGGAAACTTCTATGAACAGCTTGATGTTATACCTTCAGACAAGAAGCGAGTGTATTACGCGATATTGGAGTTGAAGACTGATATAGAACTTGCACATCTGGCGTGAATTAAAAAAAGAAAAAAAATTGTTTTATCTTTCTTTGTATATTGCTCCGACAATAGCGCCGAGTATAAGGTTCAGCACCAAGGCCTGCAGTATCCAGTAAACGACTACTGCTACAGCGATTGTCATATAGAACGGCAACGAAGCCAATCCTGATACTGCGCCGATAAGCCAGACGATAAGACCGTATGTCAGGCCTTTCTTCACGCCTTTGCCTGGAATGCCCTTGTACAGCAGAGCGAACACTGCAGCAAAGATGATGCCTACAACAATCCCTATTAGGTTAGATCCAATAAGGGCTCCTGCAGTGAACATCGCCTCAGGAGGCTTCCAGATGTTCGGCGGGATCTCATATATCCAGTTGAACAGCCATCCGCATGTCAGGAACGCATAGACAGTCCCAACAATCCAGATAACTATTCCAGAAAGCAATATCCTTTTCCAATTCATAAGTACCACCCCGTGATTTGAACTACTAAGTATAGATAATTTAAATAATTTTATGTCCTGCGGCAGGTTTCACGCACCTAAAAACTTCAACACGTGGTAAACAAGAAATGCAGGCCAGACAATCGCTTTCAGCAAGCCTAAAACCCCATTCCAAAATCCTGTTGCAGTGGATATATAGTATACTGCTGCACCGATAAGACCGATGAAATAAGCAGCACCACTGCATGAACCGTTCTGAGGTATCTTGCACTTAGGTATCTTTTTTCTTGTTCTTTTGCTCTTCTTTTTCATTTTATCTCACCTCTCCGACTATCACTACATAATTCTTGCCATATTTCTTGGCGCATTTTGGGCATGTGGTATACCACATGTACAATTTCTTTATCTTTAGTTTCTTGCTTTTTGCGTAAGCCTCAAAATCCTTGCACCATTTGCCTGTTTCTCTATAAGGCCCTTCGTAGACTTTGCTTAGTAATTTTCCGCTCAAGGTGACATTCTCTGCATCTTTGATTTTTTTGTCAACTGCCACATAGAGGTCCATATTCCATTTGGATGTGTGGTCTGAAAGCCCCATCCAACCAGGGCATTTAGCACCAGAAGCATCAATTTTCTTCATTAACTTTCCTATGACGCTGCCGAAATTCATCGGCATATAGAAGATAGTGAATACATTATCTTTGACAAATCTCTTGTTTTTCCATTTGAAAATCTTCTTATCCCAAGGTTTT
>JAHWIS010000135.1 GCA_019322385.1 Candidatus Woesearchaeota archaeon | reverse complement strand
GTCTATCTGGGCATAGACACCCACAGGTTCAGGCCTGCTGAGTCAAAGAGGCTTGCAAAGGAGAAGCTGGACCTTAACCCTAATAACGTCGTGATCGGATATCTTGGCAGGTTCGGCAGGGAAAAGGACCTTGCGACA
Organism: Candidatus Woesearchaeota archaeon; assembly: GCA_019322385.1. Classification (GTDB taxonomy): domain Archaea; phylum Nanobdellota; class Nanobdellia; order Woesearchaeales; family UBA11576; genus JABMQF01. Next base: position 2,470 of record JAHWIS010000135.1, on the reverse strand, counting down.
TTGTACAAGGCCTTCAGGAGGATACATCATGACAGGCCCAACACTACTTTGCTTCTCGTCGGCGGTGAGATATCGTTCGATGACATGGAGGATGTCAAGGTCATAAATACAGTTAACAACACAGTGCCTTATTACCAGGCAATGGATATCTATGTCCTGCCTTCATTGACAGAGACCACCTCTTTAACGACAATGGAAGCCATGGCAACAGCACTTCCAGTCGTAGTCACGCCTGTCGGCTATGTCGAGAAATATGTCGAGCACAAGTTCAATGGCTTTGTGTTCCCTTTCGGCAATGATGAGCGTCTCTCGATAATCCTGAAGAAATTGGTCAGCGACCTTCATCTCAGGAAGGATATCGGGAAAGTGGCAAGGCACACCATGGTCCAGAAACATAGCTGGGAAAAGACTTCTGAGAAGATAATCAGCATATTGAAAAGGTTTTGAATCAGAAATACTCCTCGCACAAAGTACAGTAGTTCACTATTTTCTTGACAGGGTTGTTGTTTGCATCTACTCCTGCATGTTCTTGCTGTACAGTCATCTGGGTATATGGAAGATTCGTGTCGCATCGAGGACAGTATAGACTGCTTCCCTGTTTTTTTGCAGCAGTCTCTAGGCTCAGCTTTCTAAACAGCTTTACAAGAGGGTGATCTGGGTTCAGGCCGTCTTCTGTTTCTATTTCTTCTGCTGTAGAATCTACGCTCATGAATATTGATATATTACCCTTATATTTATTGATTTTTCTACTAGAATAGATAAATTGCAAACTATATTACTCAGTCTTCTCTAGAACCCTGAACCCTACCTGCACCTTTTTCTTGTTGCCTGCATGGTCCTGTGCAAATATATTGAGGCGGTAATGGCTTTCCAGATAGTATTCTGCTATCTCTCGTTTAGCAGTGTATATATTATCACCTGACTTGGCATCCCCATCCTTTCCAAGGTCGTTCATATCCTCTATCTCTCCATGGCTCTGCGCAAGCTCCAAAACCTCGAACCAAACCCTTTTGATGTCCTCCTTGCCATTCGCATCAACAACCTTTGCCTCGACAAGCATCTCTTGACCTATTGTGACATTCCCAGGTATTATAACAACATCTGTTATCTTCGGTGATTCCTGCTCTCCTGTTATGTTCAGCTCTGTGACATCCACTTCTTCAGCATCTACAACCTCGCAGTCACTATCCAGCTCATACTCGCACCCTTCTGGGCAGTAGCCGTCGCCGCTTGTGCATCCTGTTATAGGTATGTTCTGGCATGTCCTTGGGACTCCGCTGCAGATATCCTGTGTAGATATATTTCTATCATCGCAGTCTGCATTGCCTGTGCATTCATCAACCTCTATCGAGACGCATTGTCCTTTTTCGCAGGCAAACCCTGGCAGGCAGCCGCAATCCACACAACATGACAGGTAGCTCTCTCCTTCGACGCATCTGCCGTCGCCGCACACTGCAGCCTCTTTAGGCCTTGCTTCTTTCTGTTCTGCAGCGAATGTGGTTGTCTCAAGCAAAGCCAGTTCCTTATTGATGACATACACCACCTTCAATGCACTGCCTTGCTTCACATTATTGAAAGTGAAAATAAGTATAGCATCCTTTTCTGCAATGATCCCTCCCTGCGTGAGCAGGATATCATCAGAGCGTGCCAATGTCTTAGGCACATTCTCCACTATCTTGAGCAGATCAACATTACTGTCTGCCTGGAACCGTATCTCGACAAGTGTCTTCTTCTGCATGCCGTCTCCAGCAATGTCAAACACTGTAGCTCTTTTCTGGAATCCACTCACTACATCGCTCACATCAAGATTAGAGAGCAAGGGATTGTCTGCATTCTCACTCAGGATTGTCCTTGCTCTTGCTTCCAGCACTAGTTCATCACGTGAATAGACCTGCCGCGAACCTGCTATCCTGTGCTCCTCAGGTGTTATGCCCAGGTTGTCATAGAGGAATATGTCGATCTTTTCCGGCAGCTCTTTCTCATCTGCCTCAAGCCCTGCACCTATGAAAAAGAATAGCACAAGAAGGAACATCACAACTGCTGCAATGCTGAGGAGAGGTATAAGGAGTCTGCGTGCAACATGGCTCTCTTCTGTCTTTGGCGGAGCCTTTTCCTTGTCTTTCCTGGAGACCTTATGCTCTTGCTCGACCTTTATTGCAGCCTCTTCAATTACCTCTTCAGGATAGCCTTCAGCAAGCAGGTTCTGCTTTACCTGGTCCAGACCATACCCCTGCTCAAGCTCATCCTCTATATAGCCGAGCACCTCTTTCCTGAAGCTGATTACCTTTTCCTCTGCAGTTTCTTCTGGAATTTTGCACCTCAAAACTTGTTTTGAGGTCAGCAAACCTTTTTGGGTTTGCGCTACCTCTTTTTTTTAAATGATTTAATCCTTGAATCTTAAAGTGAATATGTCGCCATACAATGAATTGATTATCCTTGCGAGATTGTGGAGATGTATTGTAGCCCTGTC
>JAHWIS010000134.1 GCA_019322385.1 Candidatus Woesearchaeota archaeon | reverse complement strand
CAATATCGGTCCGAAGCTGCTTTTCTCTGGTAAGGATTATTTTGCATATAATTTCATCGATGGAGATTTCATACTTGATTTCATTGCGAATAAGAGCACAAAGAAAAAGGATGTGCTGGATGTCTTCAAGAAGGTGTTTGAGCAGATGTATACTATTGACAAGCTTGGCCTGAACAAGGAAGAGATGCATCACCCTGTGAAGCATGTCATCGTCACAAAGGCAAAAAAGCCTGTTCTCGTCGACTTTGAGCGCTGCAAACCAAAGAAAAAGCAGCACAATGTGACCCAGTTCTCGCAGTTTACCATATCTGGAAGGCTGATGCACCTCCTGGAGCGGCACAAGCTAAAGATCGACATGCTTTCTATGCTCAACCGCGCACGAAAATACTCAGAGCGCAGAAACAGGGAGAACTTCGAGCGGATTCTTGAATTGTTGAAGTGAGATCATGGACTTCAACCAGCGTGTCTGGAAGGTATGTAAGCGGATTCCTAAAGGAAAGATTTCTACATACAAAGAAATTGCAAAGTCTCTCAACACAAAAGCATACCGCGCTGTAGGCAACGCCCTAAATAAGAATCCTCACGCACCGATTGTACCTTGCCATCGCGTCATCAATTCCGACGGGAAAGTGGGCGGATTCGCCTCAGGATCTAAAAAGAAGATTGCGATTCTCAGGAAAGAAGGTATTGAAATAAGAAACAATAAGATAGATCTCAAGCGATATCTGTTCAAACTATGATGCTGGCAGGGTGATATCAAAACTCACCCCTTCGCTGTTCTTTGCGTGTATTTCGCCACGGTTCCTCTCTATGTAGGATCGCGCCACTGATATGTCGCAGACCTTCCTTTTTGTCGGCATCTCTTTCGCTGCATTCTCGAATATCATGTCCTCTTTTTCATAGGGTATACTGGGACCATTGTCTGAAATATCGATCTTGACAAATCCTTTCTGCCCGCTGAATCCTATTCTCACTTTAGGATCTGGTGTCCCGCTCAGCACATGCGTCTTGTCCATCAGGATAGTCAGCAGTGCCTGCATTATCTCGAAATCATTTCCCATGATGATGACATCCTCAGGTATTTCGTCTACATGTAGCTGTATCAGCGGCTTCTTGAAGTTCTTCAGCTGGATGTGCTCATAATGCAGCTCTGTTATCCTCGCGACTGACAATATCATGGTTGTAAGGGGTATTATACCTTTTCTGTGCGTTTCTTCTTTCGGCAGCAGGACCCTGCTGCCATTGACCCTGTGCTCTAGTTCATGCACAAGTGTTGCGAAATCATTGAATGTGTTGGCGTCTATCTCAAGATTACTGTCTGTCTCCCTTGAGCCGTACATATTGTGGGCGCTGTAGTATATGTTGCTGACAGGTGAGACAAACTTGTGGAATACAGCATCGTACACATTGTTCTCTATCCTGAGCTTGTTGAAGTCTTTCCTTGGTTTATCCTTCGCTGCCTTGCCGACGTCATAAGGCGCTGGCCTTTCAGCGATCTTCACAAGAAGTTCGAGAGGGGAAAATAGGCCGCTGCCTTCGCACCTTGGTTTGCTCTTGTCTTTGTATGGTTTTCCATAAAGGTCCTTCAACCCTAATATTATCTTGTAAAGCATCTCTGCCCTTGAGAAGGCGTCTTTCACCACGCCCTTGCTTATGAGATAATTGTTGCTATTTTCCTCAGTCTCATTATGTTTTTTAATCTCATATAATCTAACATGGCTCAGTAGAACTGTCAGCTCTTCTATATTCTTCTCTATAACTTCAAGAGCTTTCTTAGAAAGCAGATTTATAGTCATCTGCTTGTCTATTGCTGATGCTAGGTTGTAATCCTTTTCCAGCCAGGTTTTCTGGTCTTCTTCCATGTTATCACGCAAAAAACCTAGAGATAGCCCGATATCACTGAAAGAACAGTAGTCTACCCCACACGCCGTATTAACATGTATATTATTAGTCACCAATGGTTAATAAATGTTTTTATAGTGCCTTTTAAGGTCAAGACTTTTTAAGAAATAACTATTGAAAATAAAAAAGATTTACTCCTTCTTCTTTTTCTTCTTGGTCTTCTTGATGTCTTTCTCTAGATCAAGCTTGTCAAGGAGTTCCTTGTACCTGTTCCTTATCGTGACCTCTGTCACTCCTGCTACATCTGCGACCTCTCTCTGTGTCCTCTTCTCGCCATGTATCAGTGCAGAAACATACAATGCAGCAGCTGCGATGCCTGTCGGGCCTCTTCCAGAGGTAAGTTCTGCCTTCTGGGCCTTCTCAAGTATCTCGACTGCCTTTGACTGTGTCTCTGCGCTCAATCTGAGCGAAGATGAGAACCTTGCGATATAGTCTGCAGGGTTTGAAGGAAGTATTGTGATTCCAAGCTCTCTTGTGACAAACCTGTAGGTCCTTCCGACTTCTTTCTTCTCGATGCCAGATGCTTCTGAAAGCTCGTCAAGTGTCCTTGGCACTTCATGCCTTCTGCATGCAGCATACAAAGAACCAGCGACTACAGATTCCATGCTCCTTCCACGGACAAGCCCTCTCTGCACTGCAAGCGTGTATATCCTTGCAGCTTCCTCTTCAACAGATTTAGGTAATTTAAGGTATGAGCTTACCCTCTTGAGTTCAGCAAGAGCTAGCTTGAGGTTCCTTTCGATAGCTGTCGAGATCCTATATTGCCATTTCCTGAGCCTGAAGAACTTGTTCTTGTCCTTTGAACCGAGCTTGTAGAGGTCTGCCTTCTGGCCGACTTCTGTGCCAAGACCCTGGTCATACTGTGTATAGGTCATTGGCGCGCCTGTCCTTCTCTTGCTCTCAGAGACCTCACTATCGAAATCCCTCCATTCCTGCGTGAAATCCACCATCTTGTCCTCAACAACAAGGCCGCAATCCTTACAGATCACTTCGCCTTTCTCCTTGTTGACAAAGAGATTGATTCCTCCGCATTCCGGACATTTCTTTATGAATTCTTGAGCCATGATAATCCACCTTTAGCTAAGTTGCACTGGTTAGGCTATTTTGCCTTGCTTTATCAGCTACCACCCCAACTTTTGCGAAAAAAATTTAAATGAATAATATTTGAATATCTAAGTTACTACAATAGATTTATATAATCGTAATATTGACATGTATTTAAATCTTTCGGTTTTGAGGAAGCTTTATAAATTTTTCCCATCGCCAGAATGGAGGCCAAATAACCATGGAAAACGAAATCCCTAAAGAATTGCTTGATTCTATGGCCTGTCCTGTATGCAAAGGCAGCCTTAAATACGCAGAAGACAGGAAACACGTCCAATGCACCCAATGCAAGACCAAATACCCCATAGAGGACGGTATACCTATTATATTGCCTCCGAAAGACTGATTTTATCCCCATCACCCAAAGGATAACTTTTTAAACAGAAATCCTACCCACGTTCTCCTATGCCGGTGTCGCATACTCAAAGCCTACGGCTTTGGTCGCGCCGCCGTCTGCGTGCCTTGCCGGCGTCGCATAACCTGGTATTGCGCTGGTCTTGAAAACCAGTTTCCGCAAGGATATCCCGGTTCAAATATCAAAGCGGAGCTTTGATGCTCAAGCTTTGCTTGAAAGTCCGGGCGCCGGCGTAGCGAAGCGTAGCCGGCGGACGGGCCAGCGCCTATGGGGAAAGCGCGTCTGGGCGCCGGCGTTCTTATCTTAAAATGGAACCTGAATTGAAAGAATCCAAACTCATAAGTTTTGCTGAATCTGTGCTGAATTATCCAGACCACAAGCAGGAATTTGAGCATATTCTCAAGAAGCTGGATCTGTCTGAAAAAGAGGTTGTTCAGGCTTTTGTTGATTATAACATGGATGTTTATGCATATGAGAATGAGGTATATGAATCGACTGCTATGCGCGTTGTTCTGCATGTACATAACCTCCTGAAGGGAAGCTGGCATCAGGACAGGCAGGATGCAGTGCTTGATATGTTGGAAGGTCTTGACATAAAGACTGCTGTTGATATAGGATTTGGAGTGCCGACAAAATATGTTATAAATAAAGTGTTGAAAGAGAATAAGATAAGATTGACACTTGTTGACATGTATGATTCAGCATTCAAGTTCAGCGAGGTATTGCTGGACTTTATTAACAAGTCTTGGAGAGATGTGATAAGCTTCAAGAAGTCAGATATGGATTCCAATGAATTTGTAGGGGAGTTTGATGCGTATCTTTTCCAGGATTCGATAGAGCACACAAAAGATCCAACTGCTTACCTTAAGAAAACTGTTGGATTGGCCCCTTCAAATGCAAAGTTCATCTTATCATTACCTATAGGACCAAAGGTTCCTGCCCACCACATAGCTTGGGAAGATAACAACCATGCCGAAACATGGCTGAAAGAGTGCGGACTGTCAATAGACAAGTCTGTGCAGGTGGATGTCAATCCTGAGATAGATTTGTTTGCTCACAGTCTAAATGGGAAATTCCACAACCTGATAGTTACCTGCAGCAAATCTGATAGCATATGAGCTGGATTGGGCGCCTGAGTCATCCTTCTCACAGCAAACTTTAAATAGAATATAACATGACCACCAGTTAAATCTTATAATATCTCTAAACAGGTGATTTTAATGAAAAAGAGTAAGAGGTTCTATATTTTTTCACCGATAGCGGTGATTGTATTTCTGCTGATTGTTGGGTGTTTCGGCACAGCAACAATTGCAGGCAATGCTCCGATGGACAGACAGCAAGCAGATGTTGGCCCTTCGAATGGCCACGCAACAGTATCTATACCAGCGCATGCAGTGCAGTTAGCACCAGGAGTTTTCTCTCTTGGATCTGCAATGCACAATGGCAGGCTTGTCGAGGGCTATGCCATCATTGACTATGCTGAAGGACATGGCAAGCCAGGCACATCATGCGGCAATGGAGTTTGCGAAGCAGGAGAGAATGCAAGGAAATGCCCTGCTGACTGCGGCGGTGAGGAGCCTCCGGCAGATGATGCAGGATGCTATGAGTTTATAGCAAGAGGCGCGAAATGGAGAACTGTCGAGCCATGGGTAATCAACCCTGCAAACACAAGAGGCCTTGACGAGCTGACTCTGTTCAGCAACTTTGGCATGGATGTCGAGAAGTGGGACACAGCGGCAGGAGTAGACATACTCGGTGCAGGATCATCTACATCAGACTTGCTAGTCGCAGACACTGCAAGCCCT
>JAHWIS010000133.1 GCA_019322385.1 Candidatus Woesearchaeota archaeon | reverse complement strand
GAGATGTATGCTAATCAAATCGAGAGAGAGATTGAAAGGGTATTGAATCCAGATGGAGCATATCTAGGGATGTGCTCACATTTTAAACCGCCTGGTTTAAGGAAAGATGAAACAAGCGACACTGCTTTTCACAAATATGTGAGATAGAAAACCCTTACTCCTTCTTCCCAGCCTTCTCAACAGCTTCATTCATGTCCTTGACCATTGCATCGACATCTATGCCATGCGCCTGGCATCCCTGCTCCAGATTCTCAAACCTAGCTGCAGCACATCCAACACAGTGCATGCCATACTTGGCAAACACGTCCATGGTCTCAGGATACTCAGACACAATGTCTGCTATTGCCATGTCCTTGGTTATCTTTGGTTTTTCAGCCATTTTGTCCAGAATAATTCCAGCTTGTTTTTAAGGGTTTTGGTAGGGCATCCCTGCCCCACCCACTACCCCACCACACCTATGATCTCCATGTGCAATGGGTCTGTCATGAATGCTTCCCTTGCGATATCCTCTATGATGTAATACACACTCTTCTCATGCACCTTAAACCTCTCATCCACCTTTTCTATGAACTCATCTGCTTCTTTCAGGTCCTTGAACACTGTCTCAATCAAGAAGTCATAGCCATTGTTGATCTTATACACTGAGTTCACATTTGGATGCTTCAGGAGGTGCTGCTGCATCTCCTGCCGTTGGTCTTTCCTTATCCTAAACACCATGTGCGCCCTGCAGCTGAATCCTACCTTGTTGAAGTCCAGAAGGCATGTGAATTTCTTTATCATCTTGTGTCTGTTCTGCTTGAGCCTGTCAAAGATTGTCGATACAGGCATGCTTATCTTCTTGCTTATCTCTGTCAAAGGCTGCCTCCCGTCCCTTCTGAGCTGCATCAAAAGGTCAATCTGTTTCTTGTTCAGCCTAAACACCATTTTTTGCTCCTCCACCTGGTCATTTCCAGGTATATTGTATAATGTCCGGAAAGACCTTATATTTTCACTATAAGATATATATAACACCTTAAACATATATAAGCAGAAAAAATTTATATACTTAGAAAACATATTATTCTATACAATGAAGAGAAAGGTAATCCAATTAGCCAACAACACATTGGTCATGTCCATCCCAGCAGCATGGGTGAAGAAGACAAAGATATCCAAAGGCGACAGCATCAATGTTGAGGAAGCAGGCGATATGCTATTGGTATCTCCAGAAGGCAGGACAGTATCGATGAGCTTTACCATTGATGCAGACCAGATAGCATTCAACAAGAACATGCTATCATACCTCTACCAGAAAGGCTATGACCAGATAGAGGTTGTCAACCTAAATGCAGACATGTTCAAGCAGATCAAGGAAAGGACAAGTGAACTGTTAGGATTTGAAATAATAGAACACAGCGAAAAGCGTTGCCTCATAAAGGCAGTGTCAAAAGAGATGGAATCAGAGTTCGACAACCTGCTGAGAAGGACATTCCTCATCACATTGGAGATGGCCAGACATCTGCATGACGCAATAGCAAAGAATGAACATCAAAGGATAGTTGAAATCCGAAACTTGGAAAAGACTACAAACACATTCACTGACTTCTGCAAAAGAATACTGAGCAAAGGAAGCTATAAGGATCCAGAGAACACAACATACATGTATGTCATAATAAGGGATCTGGAAAAAATAGCTGACTATTACAAGCGCATCTGCGATGTCTTCTTGACAACAAAAGACAAGCCAAGCATATCAAAGAAGACATTAGACCTGATCAACAAAACAAACGCTTTCTTTGAGATGTTCTACAAGCTGTTCTACAAATTCAATCCAGAGACCTTCAAGAGATTCCAGTCAGAAGGAAAGAGCATGATATCTGCAGCAAACTCTCTGCTCAAGACAGCATCACATGAGGAATCAAGGATCATAAACAACATCATATCAATAACAACAACAACATATGACCTTAGTGGTCCTTATTTCATACTCAACTTTGACAGGATAAGATAGAATCAGCGTGAATAATCACTGCGTTTCTCAAGATGGCGGATTATCCTATTGTATTTTTCATGGCTTGGCGATCCCTCACGTATCTGCGCAAGCTTCCCGTCCCTGACATCGACATCTTCTTTCCTGACTCGTTTGCCTAGCGACTGCAGCATAAAATACATGATCTCCCTTATATCTTGGTCTGAAAAGTCTGTCCGGTCCATATTGATCATCCATTGGTTTCTTATCTTTAATTTATTTGCCTTATACTTCCTTAGCCTAACATTAACAATCTGTTCAATCCTTTCTGGAACATTTGATAGACTGCACGCTCCTCTGTAGTGACCTTGTCCTTGAACTCTGGCTTCTGAAGCCTGTCTGCTGAGTGTATTGCATTCCGAAGATAGTCCAGCCGTATCTTCCTCTCTGCTTCATTGCCGTATGAGAATGAGAAGAATGATGCTGCTCGAAGAAGATCAGCGTTCAGCTTCCTGAATGCAGTCTCCCTGAATGAGAATGGCTCTATCTTTCCATGCTCACTTAGTTCTTGAGTATAAGCAAGCAGACACCTGTCCCTTTCAGTGTCTCCTCGAGGAGTATTCGCAAAATAGCTGCCCCTCTCCATGAGCTTTGAGAGCTCGTTCTCGAGCTTTACTGAGTTTTTTCTCTGGAAGTCTATTGAAGTGAGCCTTCCATCCTCACTGATGTTCCAGTTACTTCCATGTGCATCCTTGTCAAAGACCTCTGGTGAGTTCTTTATCTTGTCTATAGGTAGTGAGCATGATCCAAGCAGCAGTGTCAATGCCTCTTTGTATTCCAGAGTGTCTTTGCCTTCCTCAAGGAACTTCAGTTCCAGTGCGTTCATCCTTTCCAGGAAATGCAGTTCCTCATTCCTTGGTTCTCCTTTGCTGTCATCCATAAGGCTGTGTATCGCGCCTAAGAATCTTGCAGCTTCATTCAGCTTAAGATGATCGCCTGTCTCCTCGACATATTCGTGAAGTGTAGTTCCTTTCTCATGCAATGAGACTAGAGCATATGAATCATTCTTCGCCACTCTTAAACTTCTTGCAGCAGCGACCTTGTCTTCAAGATCCTCTTTGCTGCTCCACTCAGTGATCCTTTTGCGCGCCTTCTCTGTTGTCTCGAATTCATCGCGCAGAGTCTCTTCGTTCTCTGATCTCTTGAACACAAATACATTGTCAAGGATCTCTGACTCCTTGAGCCTCCACACATCTGTCTTCTCTATCTGTTCAAAGGTAATCCTTTTCTCTTCTGCTGCCTTTGCCCTTACAAGGTGCAGCACATTCTGCCACTGTTCCATTGCCATCTCTTCCTTGTGCATCGCTTCAAGTGCCCTGCCATAGAGTATGTTGACATCGATATCCTCGTGCCTCTCCCTCAGCACATCCTCCCAATGCTCCAGAGCCTTTTCAAAATACCCATTGCCTTGGTAAGAGACTGCAAGGTGCATTGAGTTGATGAACGGATCAACATCTGTCCTGTATTTTTTTATCCGTCTCTCTGCCTTCCACAATGCATAGCGTTTTATTGCGCTCCTTGAATACCTTGTGTCGGGCATCATTGCAAACACCTCTTCATACTTGTCGAGCGCAGATTCAAGATTTCCTTCAAGTAAATCTAATCCTGCCATCATCTCAAGGTATTTGTTCTCATGAAGATGAGGTCTTATGTTTTCAACAGCTGCCCTTCTTTTCTGGATATTGTCGCGTCTCAATGAAGGCACTGCACGCAGGAACTTCAGTCCCTTGACACAGTCCCTTACAGGTCTCTTGAAATAGTCTTTCAATGCAAGGCCTGACTGCGTGATCACTGTACCCAAAGGCGCGCCTGCACCTGCGCCTATCAAGGTGTCTTGTATAGAACCAGTAGGGCTGAGTGCATATACTTCTCCACCTAAAAGAAGAGCTCCAGTAACTGTTCCAACTATCGTAATAAGTGTTCTATGTCTCATTGCAAAACCTTTTGGACCCCCCATTATACTCACTTACTAGTGATAAAAATAGCGATAAGTATTATATAAATCTTATCATTGCCCTGGAATCCTGCATCATGGCTTTAGAAAGCCTTAAATACCTGTTTTCCTGGCTTTCAGCCATGCTAGACAAGATCATGGGCAAGAAAAAGCGCAAGCTTCCTGTACCTGCAAAACAGGCCAGCTCAAAGCCGGTTCCAGCCCAGCGCTTCAATGAAATGATCGACTACTACACTGCTGAGCTTAAGTCCAGGATCGATGAGATCAGGAAGTTGAAGCATGAGAATGAGATGCTGATAAAGACTTCCATCAAGAACGCTGCAAGATCTGACGAGCATCAGCTGCAGGTCAAGAAATTGCAGGAAGAGATAAGGATTCTACAACAGAAGCTAAGTGAAAAAAGATAGCTAGAAACCAGGAACTTCTTTGACCCTCTTGATTCCCCATGCATTGCACGCTTCATCGAACTCCACGTGGAATGTGCCATTGTCAAGATCTATGTCCATCGACACAGGGCATCTGCTTCCCTCATACCACTCAGTCCTTGCCTTGTAGGTCTTGCCCCCTTCTCTGCGCTCATACATGCTTATGATCGCATCAGGGGCGTAATCATCTGCCGCGCGCCTCTTGAGCGGGTAGTCTGCTCCGCCGCACCTCATGACTTCTGTCTTCCCTTCAGCGCGCACCACTTCACAGCCCATGCCTTTGCTGTTCAGCTGCAGCTTCATAGACTTCTGCACACCAGCGCAGCTTATAGCAGAACTTAGCACTAATGCAGAGAAGAATAATACTACCTTATCAAACAGTCTCTCACCCACCATGTACAATAATTAGCTTTAACCCATTTATAAACTCTTCTATCTTAACCATTAATTGGTAGTTATAAAGATAAAGTCCTCTTATGCCTTGAAAGTGCCCTTTCTGTGCAGTATACAGCATATCCTATCGCAAAGATGTTCAGGGCTATCAATGATGAGAAGAACACGATATAGGCAAAGCCAGCCCTGCCCACAAGGAACACTGCCACAATATCACCTATTATCGCAGTGCCTGAGAACAGCAGCAATGGCCTTGTGCTGAAGAAATAATGGAACTCCCTGTCTGCCTTTGTCCTGCCGCCCAGGAACACAAGGTTTGCTATTATCGTGAAAGCAGCCACGATGATGGCTATCACTGAGAACACATCCCTTAGGATGGGCACACCCTGAGGAGATTCTCGCAGAAGGTATATGTTCAATGAGGCAAAGGCCTCGATTATGATGATCGCAACAAGGACGAGCGCATACATCAGCAGGATCCTCTTCCATCCCACCTTCTTCACATGCTTCTTCATCAGCTCTCTTTCCCTATTAAGCACCAATGTTTCAACCTCTTTTGGTCTTCAGGGGTTTTTAAACTTATTAAATGTTTCTGGTTTCACAAACTTTATTAAACATGACGCACTAACTTTTCCAAAACAGGTGAATTCTTTTTGGAGGTTGTGAGATGGATATTGTCAAGAGGAATGAATTGCTGTTGATAATCAGCAAGTATGCTAAGAAAAATGGTGAAGAGGATACTTCTGATCCGAATAGGATATTTCTTAGGTTTGACGCCTGTTCTATACACGTAAGAAAAGCAGGAGGCCCTATCAGTTTAGATATCCGTCCCAAGGTCTTCCCTGTAGGATATGATATCCAGGAAGATGGTGATCCTACTTACTGCAGGCTTGTCTTGAGGGGGACCAAGATGGGTCTTAAGGAAGTGAATCTTGAAAGGTTTGTCCTGGAGCATGAAGAGAT
>JAHWIS010000132.1 GCA_019322385.1 Candidatus Woesearchaeota archaeon | reverse complement strand
TGCTTCTTTGCCATCTCATGGGCTTTTGTTCCTTGTTTTCCAGTATCTGCTAGTGTCTGCTGTGCCATTTCTTCACCTGTATCTTTCCTTGAGCTCTATCTTGTCCATGCCGAGCATCCTGTTGCGCTCAAGCTCTTTCTTCTTTCTCTCTAGCCACTTGTAGGTCGAAGAGTGTGTCGCGCCTGCAAGGATGCTTTCGATGGCCCTTCTTGCGAGCATCACCTTCTCGACTTCTCCTATTATTCCGATGGTTTTTCCATATACACTTAAATTTGTTTCTGTTATTTCTTCGATGCGTTTTCTTGTCTTCCCTTCCGTCCCTATAACTCTCCCTTTCAGTCTTACTGCTGATTTCCTTGACTTCCCTATGTAGTCTGATATGTGCAGGAGTTCAAACGCATAGTCTGATTTCAGTATCAGCAAGGCAGTCTCAGGACTGAACCCGCGCCCTATAGCCTTTATTATCTCCCGGGCACTGAATAGTCCAAGGCTGTCATCCCCTATTATCTTGACATCACCGTCTTTTGAATCAACAGAGATCTTTGAGTTCGTCTCTTCCTCTATATGTTTCTTTATTTCCCCTTTCTTACCTATAAGCACAGCTACCCGGTCCTTTGGTATCTTCAACTCGTATGAATATTCCATTGTTTCTTCCATTTTATGAAGTGATGAAGCCCTTGACTTCTTCCACGCCCTTCTCAACACCTATCTTCTTGAAGAACCTGCACATGTTCTTTATATCCCTTTCGAGCAGCTCTTCTGCATTCATGCTTCGTGTGATCGTGCCTTGCGATATGTCTATGAACACTGGCTTCTCATTCCAGTTCAGTATGTTGAATTCAGATAGGTCGCCATGTACCAGCTGCGCTTTGTAGAGTTTCTTCATGTAATCTATTATCTTGCTGGCGAATTTTTCAGGATCATCTGGATAAGCGTCCTTGAGTTTTGGTGCTGGCTCTGCATCTCCTATGTATTCCATGAGCAGTATGTTGTTCTTGCACTGTATCGGCAATGGCACCCGTACTCCTGCCTCGCGCGCCTTCATCAGGTTCCGGAACTCCCTCTGCGCCCATGAGAATATTATCTCCCTCCTCTTTGCCTTGAGGTTGAGGTATCTTGCATCGTATTTGATGTAGTCATACATCTTGTTGAAGTCGCAGGTCTCGAGCCTGTATATCTTGACTATTATCAGCTTGCCTTGCTTTGTCTCTGCTGTGAATACATTGGCTTCCTTACCTATAGATACAGGGCTCTTCACTTCCAGAAAATGCCCTTTAGAACTCAGCTCAAACAGGTTGCGGAGCGTGAACTGGTCAAATACATTTCCCCAGGTCTTGAACTTCTCGCGTGTGATTTTGGCCATTTTTGGAGCGGATCTGTTTATTGGAGGTGATAATGGCCAAGAAAATCCGCCTCTATTTAAATATATAGCTCGAAACCCGTGATTTTGCCCCTAATATGTAGTAAAATATAGAAAACTTTAAATACTAGTTCTTTTTTACTACTTAACAGAAGTTAAAAAAGAGCTTACTATAACAAAACTCATGTTAAGCTGTCTAAACACCTCTTTCATTTGGTTCGCAAGGACCAAATGTGCCAAAACCGCAAGGTTTTGAGCATCCCCTCAAGCACCTTGTGTGTTTGTGGGGTTTTATGATTACAATCATTATCACCTCTTTTTCCCCAGCGGATCCGTTTCGGCGGATCCGCCAGGGTTTTTAAGCTCTCTGAAGGTCGATTTTGAGGTTTCTGACAGTTCTAACAAAGGGTTTAAATACACAAATAGGCTCATATTCATCATACGCCAATTGTGCAAATGGGTCCTTTAAAGAGCTGGACATAATGTCTGGCCAGGATTTAAAGACACTCTTGCGCAATACAGCCCGACACGAGAGTACTCAACGGAGCTTACGATTAATATCAAGCAATGAGCTTGGGAGTTAGTGTTTCGGGCAACAATTCCTTTTTTAAGGAAATAATGCTTACTAAAGGCGCTTTGAAGCGCTAATCAAGAAAATAACTGCATATCAGACTTAAAAGACCGTAAGAACAAGATTTTCGTTTCATGATCATCATTTTCATTCAAAATCATTTTTGATTATTAATGATACATAATTAATGGGTCTTGTTCTATGGTCTATACCAAGGTATAATGGTACGAACAATCGAGTACACCTGTATTGTCTAGCTATGATATACTTGTGTATTGAGTTCTGATATGCTGTAAACCAGAAGGTGAAAATATGGCAAAGATTAGTCAAGTTTCAGCTAAATATATAGTGCACGCTACGATCGAGATCGATGGCGTGGTTGAAAGGCCTGATGTCATTGGCGCGATTTTCGGCCAGACAGAAGGATTGCTTGGTCAGGATCTAGAGCTGCGAGAACTGCAGCGTTCCGGAAGGATTGGAAGGATTGAAGTGAATACCGAGACCAGGTCTGGTAAGACCTCGGGCAGTATTATAGTCCCTTCAAGCCTTGACAAGGCAGAGACTGCTATCATAGCAGCTGCGCTGGAGATAATCCAGAGGATAGGTCCGTGCAATGCAAAGATCAAGGTGACAAAGATAGAGGATGTTCGCGTTTCTAAACGTAACTTTGTTGTTGAGAGGGCAAAGGCCCTTCTCAAGCAGCTCACTGACAACGTCCTTCCTGATTCCCAGGAGATTGCTGATGAGGTTGCTCATTCAGTGAGGATGATGGAGGTTGTTGAGTATGGAAAGGATAGGCTTCCTGCAGGTCCTGCAATCAATGATTCTGAAGAGATCATAATCGTAGAAGGTAGGGCTGATGTTCTGAACCTGTTGAAGCATGGTTTCAAGAACGTCATTGCGATGAACGGTACTTCTGTACCGCAGACCATCATTGACCTTTCAAGGCAGAAGACAACTATTGCTTTTGTTGATGGTGACAGGGGCGGAGACCTGAATGTTCAGGAGCTTCTCCAGGTCGCTGAGCTGGATTTCGCGACAAAGGCCCCTGATGGAAAGGAAGTCGAGGAGCTTACCAAGAAGGAGATCCACAAGGCCCTTAGGGCTAAGATCGCTGCAGAGCAGGCAAAGCTTGAGTTTGCAGGTGGAAAGAGGCCAAGTGCCAGACCTGCTGCTCCAGCACATTCAAGACCTCCTTACCAGAGACCATCTAGGCCGCAGCACGCGCCAGCTCCACGGCAGTCATTCCAGAGAGCTGCACCGAGGCTGCAGTCAAGGGCTCCGAGCATCTCTGCTAATGAGAAGTCATCATTCAAGAAGATGATCGAGGATCTCATAGGTACAAAGGGTGCTTACATCCTTGATCAGAAGATGAGCATTCTCGGAAAGGTACCTATACCTGAACTGACCACGACATTGAAGAGCTTGAGTTCTGGTGTCTATGCTATTGTGCTTGACGGCACTGTTGACCGCGACCTTGTCGCTGCTGCAGAAAGGTCTGGCGCAAAGTTCTTGATAGGAACAGACGCAAAGGCACGAGGCACAAGGACTCATGTCATGTCAGCAGATGCTCTTGAGAAATAAAAATCATTTTTTTCTTAATCTTTTCATTTTTCTTATCAATTTTTCATAATCTATCTTCTTACCAGTCTCAACAGCAACAACTTTGTGTCCAGATTCCTTTGCTTCATTAAGACACACATCAAATATCTCGCAGTCCAGGTTCTCCCTGATCTTATCCTCGCTGTATTTGCGTCTTTTCATACGCCGCTTAAGCAGTTTAAGGTTGCATTTTGTCACAACACACAGGTCAACAACAGAATCAGGCAGGTAATGTGATAGATGAGAGTCAATGACAAGCCCAGAGTCAGACTTTTTTATCATTTTGACAAGAGCTTTGACCAATTTCTTCACATCAACAACCTTGCACTTCTTTTTTCTGTCATATCCAGAGCTCAATTTTTCCTTTGAAATAACTTTATTGACATCAACATACATATAACCGAGCTTCTTTGCAAGACGCATAGCTACTGTTGTCTTCCCAGTCCCAGGAGTCCCGGTGACGATAACAACTGCCATAAAAAAAAGAAATAGAAAAAGATTATTTAAAGCTTATTATGAGGCAGAGCCACAGCTTACCCCACATGTCTGCCATGGCTCTGCAACCAAGCCGGGGAGGCTAGCGTGTTAATGAACCCAGCATCATCTCCTTCTTGTCTTCCTTGTTCTTCTGACAAGCCACCTTACAAGCAGCGCAACCAGGAGGCCGAACACTGCAAGAGGTATAAGGAAGCCTAACAGCTCAATCATGAACCTGAGTGTCTTCAGCATATGATTGAAGGAGTTCTTGATTGATTTCCAAACACCCCATTCCTTGACAACAGGCATGGGCTCATACATTCGGACTGTTACTGTTGACATCGCGACCCTGTTGCTGAGATAGCGGAGCCTGCCTTCATTCCTCTCAATCTGTTCTCTTACTCTTGACAGTTCCCTTTCGATCTGCATCATCTCATCGACATCTGTCGCATTGTCGAACATCTCGACAAGCCTATCTTCATGCTTCTCAGCATTGTCTATCCTTGCCTGCAGGTCGATATGCTCTTCTGTGACATCCTGTCCTGTTGATGTCTTTGACTGCACATCTCCTAATAGCGAGAGCTCTGCAATCACTGCATCAAAATGCAACTCTGGCACGCGAATGGTCACTGTTCCGCTGTGTTTGCTGTTGTGGTCTGCTCTCGCATCGGAATTTGATACGTATCCGCCGTATTTCCTTGCATACGCTTCGACTTTCTGCGAAGCGATAAAGAAATCCTCGACCTCTATGTTCATGTGAGCTGTCCGTATGATCTGCAGCTCAATCTCAATGTCCTCCCCAGAGCCATAATGATCATCATAATACTGTGGCATGTATCTAGGCTCTGCACCTTCTGTATAATCTGCTGTCACCTCGACAGCTACCGGCACTGGTTTTGAAGTGATTGCTCCGTTCTTCCCGCCGATCCTTACTTCCCTATCCAAGTCTTTGTTCGCACATCCTGCTGTAAGCAGCAGAGAGAGTATAACAAACAAGACCAAAAGTTTTGTGTTGTTTTTCATAATATCATCCTCCTAAAAACTTGATACAGTACATAAAGCAAGCAAACTATTTATACCGTCGAGTAGGCTTTGAAACCAATTGAAGTGTTAAAACACCAGAACAAGCCTTATAAGCACATTTTTCAATAGAAAATTGAATTTTGGTTGCAGCTAAATATTTAGTATTTCATACGGTTTCTAAATTAGGACCAAAATTTAACTATATTTTTGCAGTTATTGGTACACAAAACCTTTTTTTGTGGAAAGCTTACGCTTGAAAGAATATAGTCAAATTCTGAACTGGTTAATTAACAGCAAGAAATGTAATGATAAATCTATATCAGAATTTGAGAATCAATAGGAAATCATCTATTCCTTACCCTCTTAACAATATAATCAACAAGCAGATACACTCCAACACCAGCAACTGCTCCGACAAAGAACCATAAAGCGATCTCAGGCAGCTGGCTTGCAACATCAGGTGTCCTGTCAATGACTGTCTGCACCACAGGCGCAGCTTCCTCACCAGCCATCTTCGGCGCTTCTGAAACAATAACATCTTCTGCTACAATAGCAGCATTATCTGCCACAGCCCTTGTAGATTCAGGCATTGCAGCATCTGCAACCTCTGCACCCATTGTCTTGTA
>JAHWIS010000131.1 GCA_019322385.1 Candidatus Woesearchaeota archaeon | reverse complement strand
CAGCTGCAGCTCATAGCAGTATGTCTTCTTGTCTGCGAGGAATTTCTCAAGCATAGGGTTCTCTTCAGGGTTCTCATACAGCCCGCTTATCTTCAGGCTCCGTTCCATGATCGCAGCAAGAGTCGACTTTCCAAGCCCTACATTGCCTGCCAGCGATATCACTTTGTGTCTCTTGCTGAGGTATTCTTCCAGCTTCCTCTCTGCCTCGATAGCCTTTATCGTTGCTTCTGTCTCAGGCAGCGTGACCCAGCTGCTCAGGCCTGGCGTAGTCACCCGAAGGTCTATCTGTTTGATCTTGTCGACTGTCTTCTGCACTATCTCTTTCAACTGGCTTTCGATGCTGCCATTGCCCTTTGAGGTGTCTATTACGAGCACAGGGCACCTTGCCTGCCTTGATATGAACTGCTCATAGAGCTCATTCAGTGTCTCAAGATAGCTTGCAGGTATCGATAGCTCACTCTGCCTTCCTCTTTCCCGAATCCTGCTCAGAAGCGTTGGCACATCAGCTTTTAGGTATACGATCAGGTCAGGCTCTGCTATCTTCTCAGTCATCATGTCATACGCTTTCTTGTATGCCTCGAATTCTGCAACATTCATATGCCCAAGTATCTTCTGCGCCATCCCGAATATGTTGTAGTCTTCTGCGAGTGTCCTGTCTTCAAGCACTATGCCTTTTGCATGTGCTATCTTCTTCTGCCGTTCCAGCCTGCCATTGAAGAACTCGATCTGCGCTGTAAAAGCATGCGCAACAGGATCCTTATAGAACGCATCAAGCACTACAGGGTTGAACGCTTCCTTGAATGCATGCACCTTTTCTGTGCCATCCCGCACAGGGAATACGCTGAGAAGCAGGTCTGACAATGGAGGTTTTATCGCTGCATTGACAAGCGTTGACTTGCCCACCCCTATGTTTCCTACAATCCCTATCCTTAGATTCTCCATAGTAAACACTTCTTTTTTTGCTACAATAATGACCAATTTGCATCCTGTTTTTATAGTTTTCCATCGTTTTTAAACCGTAAGCAGCACCGCCAACTCAAGTGCCAATGCCGCCTAGCGAGCTCACGGATAATTAAGTGGCTAACAACGCAGTTGGGCAAAATATATCTAACACAGTATCAGAGCGAGCGTGGCATTGGCACTTTGTAGATGCTAAATTGAGTGATTCAGCAAAAGATTAATAAACTCAGGATTTATAAATAAACAAAAAGAGGTATTTCCAGATGACTGCTAAGAAAGGAGTACATACACTGGTTCTATTGCGGCATGGCGAGAGTGTCTGGAACAAGAAGAACCTGTTCTCTGGCTGGACTGATATTGAGCTTTCAGCCCGCGGTGTAAAAGAGACCTTGAATGCTGCAAAGCTCATCAAGAAGGCAGGCATGACATTTGATGTCGCTTATACATCTGTGCTCAAGCGCGCTGTCCAGACATTGTGGATCGTGCTCTGGCATCTTGACCTTTCATGGATACCTGTCCACCGATCCTGGCGCCTTAACGAAAGGCACTACGGAGCGCTGCAGGGATTGAACAAGAAAAAGACTGCAAAAAAGCATGGTGAGGCGCAGGTGCATATCTGGCGTAGGAGCTATGACACAAGGCCGCCAGCACTCAAGGTTTCTGATCCCAGATACCCTGGCAAAGACCCTCGGTATAAGGATCTGCCGAAGAAAGACATCCCTAAGACAGAATGCCTGAAAGACACTGTGAAAAGGTTCTTGCCTTACTGGCACAAGGTCATGAAAAAGGATATCATGAAAGGAAAGCACGTGCTTATTGCTGCGCATGGCAACAGCCTAAGGGCATTGGTCAAGCATCTTGACAGGCTGTCAGGCAAGGCAGTGTCTGAACTTGACATCCCTACAGGCATCCCGCTTATCTACGAACTGGATAAGAAATTGAAACCGATACGGCACTATTATCTTGGCGATCCCAATAAGCTGAAGAAGGCGATCGATAAGGTCAAGAAAGAAGGCAAGGCCAAGTGATTCTATTTCTTTGGATTGACAAGTCCATCAAGACCATCTATCACTCCGAAGTATAATGCATTCATGTTGATCATGTAATTTGTTCCGAAATATATTTCGTTCTTCAGCTTGCTCAGCTTTTTCTTGTCTGCAGCTTTGCTGTCTGCGAGCTCTTCATATTCCTTTATCTTCTTGTCAAGCTCTGCAACACTGATCTTAACCACTCTCTTTGTCTCTTTTTCCCCTGCATAGTACATTGTCTTGTCGACATTGCCTGTCCCTGTCTCCTTGCTTTGGTCCTCGAGATATATTGTTGAAGGCCCAAGCAGGAAGCTGTTGTCATCCATCTTGCTGATAAGAAGAACATAATCTGGCTTTCCGTCCTTGTCTATGTTTTCTATTAAAAAAAGGTATTTCAGGTTGGTTGTCCTGAAGGAGATGTATTTCATACCTCTCTTTCTCAGTGTGTTGTGTATGCGCTCCAGTTTCTTCTCAAGTGTTTCTTTTTTCTGCGCAGGAACAGTCTGTGCCTGCTGAACTGGTGTATCGCTTGGCGTAGCTGTGTGAGGTGTTAGGCAGAATCCTGCTGCAAGAAGCGCGATGCCAGCATAATTCACTATACCTTTAGCGAGTCTTTTCATGTCCCAGCCAGTATATTGAAACTTAAAAAATCTATTTTGCAGAAAAAAGACATTTCCGAAACCTTCACAAGCCTTTCCGGACAAATCACGTTAATCTAAAACTTTAAATACTAAAGTCGCTCCTGCTTCAGCAGGTGAGACCTTGAAAAGGAATATCTTGATTATCTTGTTTGTTGTCTCTTTGCTTTTGCTTGCAGGCTGTGAAGAGGAAGATAAGCAGCCGAAGGTCAAAGAGATGGTTGAAAGGCCTGTCCAGAAAGAGCAGCCCGAGCCAGAACCTGAGCCTGAGATACACGCAGTTGAAGAGCCTGAACCAGAGCCTGAGCCAGAGTTCGTGCCAGAGCCTTTCTGCGGCGACAATAACTGCGATTCTGATGAGAACTGCGACTCATGCTTCAATGACTGCGCATGTATCTCTCCTGCAGAGTGCCACAGAGGGGAATGCGTCGTGCCTGAATGCGGCTCCAACACAGACTGCAAGGATGATGACGCCTGCACTTATGACAGATGCTATTTTGCGCAGCATGTTAATGCCTACTGCGGTCATGAGCCTGTCAAGACCTGCAGGGATGATGACAACTGCTGCCCAAAGGGCTGCAATGCCAATGAAGATGATGACTGCGAGTCTGACTGCGGCAATGACATCTGCGAAGAAGGAGAAGACATAGATGACTGCCCAGAGGACTGCACCCAGCCGGAATGCGGCAACGGCGACTGCGAAAGCGGCGAGGACGCTACCAGCTGCCCTGCAGATTGTGTGTGATCGGGCTTGATTAGAATTTTTTTATTTCTTTATTTCGTCTTCATGACCCAAACACCGTCCCAGCCTTTGCCAGGTGGGTGTTTCTTGAAGTGGTCGCAGCGTTCTATGAATGCCTTTGAAGGGCCGTCATCTTCCTTGCCTTTCTCTTTCCTCATTGCAAGCCCTGCCTTGAACTCTTTCTTTGCCATATCCCATTTCTGCTTGAAATAGAGCTCAAGCCCTTTCTCAAAGTGATTTATGACGTCAGAATACCACTCTTCTGCATCCTCTTTCCTAGAAGCCAGCTCAAAGATCGTAATAGGTTCTTTCTTTCCTTTGACACGCAC
This sequence comes from Candidatus Woesearchaeota archaeon, assembly GCA_019322385.1. Lineage (GTDB taxonomy): Archaea > Nanobdellota > Nanobdellia > Woesearchaeales > UBA11576 > JABMQF01. Next base: position 1,780 of record JAHWIS010000131.1, on the reverse strand, counting down.
CCTGTCAAGCTTTCTTACAAGGAATGGCCTGTTCTTTATCTTCTCCTGTGTCGTCTCGCTGATTATGTTCCGGGTTCCATATGGCTTGTTCAGTCCCTCAAGACGGGATCCGAGATTCACTGTGTCTCCCATCGCTGTATAATCAAACCTATCATAGCTTCCCATGTTCCCGACAACAGCAGGGCCTGTATTTAACCCGACACCGATCTCAAGATGTGGAACTCCGTCTGCTTTCCATTTCTTCTGCAGCTGCTTGAGTCTTTTTTCCATCTGAAGCGTTGCATTGCATGCCAGCTCTGCATGCTTTGGTTGGTTCAATGGAGCGTTCCAGAATGCCATTATAGCGTCGCCCATGTATTTGTCAACAACTCCATTATACTTCAAGATAATATCAGTCATCTCAGTCAGGTAATCATTCAATAGATGCACCAATTGCTCAGGAGAAAGCTTCTCTGATATTGTAGTAAACCCGCGTATGTCAGAAAAAAATACTGTTATTGTCCGTTTCTCCCCGCCTAGCTTGAGCCTATCAGGATGCTCCATTATATGTGAGATCACATCCTTTGAGACATATTTCTCGAATGCCCCTCTGATCTGCCGCTTTGATTTCCTCTCTGACACATAGAAATACATCATTGTCGCAAGATACGCTATCACAATCCCTACAGGGACATATACTATATTGAGTATCATGCCCGTGTCAAACACAAAGATAGCGACAAACACATAGAGCAGCATTGCAGCGACTGAAAGCAGTGCTGCGAGCCATATAGGGAAATAATACACCAGCAGAGCGACAATTATAGAGACAATGAGTATTATCAATATCGTAAGCCAGTCTGGCGCGTGCCGAACATGCTTTCCTGTCAGCAGCTGCTGCACGACATTTGCGTGAATCTCCACGCCAGGCATTGCTTTGCCATATGATGTAGGCACGAAATAATCATCATGCAGGTTCGGTGCTGTCGCGCCTATCAGCACGATCTTGTCCTTGAACTCTTCATTGTCATACTTCCCTTCGACAACATCAAGGAATCTATACCTGTCATAAGCACCAGGACGCGCTATAAAGTTCACAAGGAATCGTGTCTCTTTTACAACAGGCTTTTGTATATATTGATTCAGCACAGCATGCGCAAAGTGGTCATACTCTCCTTCGATATTTGTATTGACAGCGCGCGTGATTCCGTCATTGTCTGTTATCACATTGATATAGCCAAGCGATGCAGCTGCTTCCTTGATCTGAGGTATAGGAGCGATGACTTCCTTTCCTATAATTCTTCCATCCTTCTGCTCGAACTCGATATACTCAGCAGGCATCACTACATTGCCTGCTTCTGCAATAGCCTGCGCCAGTCCATCATCTATCTCTTGCCTCGAGCTCTCAAAGAACGCGACATCAAACGCAACCACCTTGCTCTGGTCAAGATGGCCTAACAAATCAGTGAAATTGCCCCGTTCCCAGGGCCACCGACCTATCTCGTTGATGCTCACGTCGTCAATAGCGATTATCGCGATGTTGTCCAGCGGCTGACCGCCCCCATACAAAAAATCGCTGAGCTTGAGCTGTATGTTTGAATAGAACCCGATTGAAAATAGTGAAGAAATAAGAAAAGCTGCCAAAAGCGCTACCAGGATGCAGGTAACAAACCGTGTCCTTTTAACGCCTTTCAGCTTTTGAAACAATCCCATTGTTCTAGATGTCTATGTCGATTATCTCTTCTCTTTGCTGCATCTGCTGGCCAGGGATGTCTATTATCTCCTCACTACCCTGCACTGT
>JAHWIS010000130.1 GCA_019322385.1 Candidatus Woesearchaeota archaeon | reverse complement strand
GAGAGGAAGATAGACAAGATACACATCCCGACCAACTGCCTTGATGTGCTTGCGCAGCAGATATACGGGATCTGCATCACAGAGAAGATGCATGTCTCTGAACTCTTATCGATGATAAGGCAGAGCTACTGCTTCAACAGCCTCAGCAACGAGGATTTCTACTCAGTCATAAGCTATCTCTCAGGAGAGCATGTTGCGTTGGAGGACAGGCATGTCTATGCAAAGATATGGTATGACACTGAGACAGGCATGGTCGGAAGGAAAGGCAAGCTCGCAAGGGTCATCTACATGACCAACATAGGTACTATCCCTGACTCGACAGGTGTGACAGTCAAGGTCGGTCCTGAAGTCATCGGCATGATTGACGAGGCATTCCTTGAGCGATTAAAGCGAGGAGATATCTTTGTCCTGGGAGGATCCACTTATGAATTCCTTTTTTCAAGAGGTACTGTAGCCCAGGTGCGCGCAGCTGTTGGCAGGAGGCCCACTGTGCCGTCTTGGTTCTCTGAGATGCTTCCATTGAGCTTTGACCTTGCGAATGAGATAGGCAGGTTCAGGAAGCTTATACGGGAGAAGTTTGAAGCAAAGATGTCGAGGAAGGATGTTATAGATTTCATACATTCCCATCTCTATGTCGACGAGAACGCAGCAAATGCTATCTATGAATACCTGCGTGAGCAGTATGATTTTGCATTGGTTCCTACTGACAGGGAGATCATAATCGAGCATTATCTTGACGAGGAGAAGAAGTACGCGGTCTTCCACACGATGTTCGGCAGGCGTGTCAATGACTGCCTTTCAAGGGCTGTCGCTTTTGTCGTCTCCAAGACCCAGAAGCGTGATGTCGAGATCGGCGTGACAGACAATGGTTTCTACATCGCTGCAAAAAAGAATATACCAGCAGCGAGGGCTCTCTCTTTGCTCGAGTCAAAGCGTTTCGATGAGCTTCTGAATCTTGCGCTCGACAAGACCCAGGTGCTGAACAGGAGGTTCCGGCACTGCGCAGGCCGTTCATTGATGATACTCAGGACTTACAAAGGCCATAAGAAACGGGTCGGCAAGCAGCAGGTCTCGTCGATGATATTGATGGCTGCTGTCAAGCGGATCTCAAAGGACTTTCCGATACTCAAGGAAGCCAGAAGAGAAGTGTTGGAAGACTTGATGGACATCGAGAGCACAAAGAGGATAATCCGCATGATCGAGAACAACAGCATTGCTGTGAAGAGCATCGACACAACTATCCCGAGCCCATTCGCCTTCAATCTTGTTCTGCAGGGACATCTTGACATGATTAGGATGGAGGACAGGATCGAATTCCTCAAGCGCATGCACAAATTAGTGCTTGCAAAGATATCATTAGAACAAGGCAAGAAAGGCACTGATGAGGACACCAAGAAAGTATATGCTGAGATCTGGAAAGAACTTGAGCCAGACACAGAATATGAATCAACAAAGACAAGGCTGATACGCCAGGCATGGAACCTCAAGCGAGTGCCAATGTTCGCAAAGAAAGAGATAGTCCGGATGCTTGAAGGCGAACGAACTGGAATCCGAAAGGATGTGATTGAGGCGATGCATCATTACAAGGCTGATATTGAAAAGAATTGGCCTCGCGACCTCAGATTAGCAGTGTTCAAGGCAGTCAAGGAAGTCGAGGCAGGAGAAGCTGTTTAAACGCTGTTTCAACCATTTCTGACCGAAACCTATTTAAATGCACTTCTTATATATGCTGTTAATTTACATTCAAAAACGAGGTGAATAAGTTTGGTGTCAAACTATTGTAAGTATCGTTTCTTTCTTATTTCTCTGCTGCTTGTTGTTTTGCTTTCTATCTTGATTGGCGCAGCAGTGAATCTAGAGTCTCCATCCGCTGATCTGTGGACTACAAGCGACAATGACACATTGGCTTTCCAGTTCAATGTCAGCGCAGCAGATTTTGCAACTGGCACGATTGAGTGTAACTTGACATTGGACAACAATGTTGTGGCTACAAACTCAACTGTCAAGAACGAGACATCCACAACCTTGCTTTCAAACACCTCATTCACCCAAGGCAGCCATACATGGTCTGTCAACTGTT
>JAHWIS010000011.1 GCA_019322385.1 Candidatus Woesearchaeota archaeon | reverse complement strand
TCATCTCCTGCTCGACTGTCCTGCGGAGGGATTCCCTGCCCTGCTCGCGCAGATAGGTGACAGGTATGGCCTGCTCGCTAAAGTCGCCAGGCATAGGCATGACAAGCTTGTGCGCAGCCTGTGTCCTCGGAACAGAACCGGCATAGTATTTCTCTGTCGGGGAGACTCCTTGCAGCGTGGCCAGTTTGTAGGCGACGCTCCATGTGTTATCACCTGTCTTGTAGAGCCTCATGCGATTATCATGTGTGTGTCCGGCGATAGAAAGGTCTGCGCCAGCATTCTTGCCTGCACCTATCACTCCCCTCATGTCAGAACCCTTAGGGTCGTGCTGGACAACAAGGTTCACCGGGCCGAACATCGGCTTGCCTTCTATGTCGAGACCATAATCCGGTATGTTCAGGACGCGGGCGTTGCTGTATCCGCCTAGGAAGACTCTTGCATCTTTTTCTGGGTTCTTCTTGAAATAATCAGGCCTGCCCACCTCGTATGTCTCGATGCCTCTTTCCTTGAGGCGCTGCTGGAGGAAATCGCTCTCGCGCATCCCGAGGTCTCGCAGGACATTGTCTGAATGGTTGCCTGTTGTCGATACCTGCAGCCACTTCAGCCTGCTCTTCTCAAGGGAACCATTCAGTGTGCTCTCGAAATAGTCAGCGACCCTGTCAAGCACGACTGCCATGCTCTCGACACTCCCTCCCATCGAGTCGTTTGTCATCTTCATGGCCAGCTCGACAATCTTATCGATGCTGTCAGGAGAGAATCTGGTGAGAAGCTCGAGGTTCTCTTTCATCACCTCTTCTGGATCGCGCTTCTGATGATAACGATGGTCCCACTTGCGAGAGTTTGCCTCAGCGACATCACCGCCATTGATGAGGCCTTTTGCAAACGCCTTCCTGCCCCTGAATGATGTCGGCTGCTTGAGAAGGCGGTTGTAAAGCTCGACCCAACCCTTTGTCACTATGGGGTTCGCTTCAGGCGATGCGATGTGCTCGTCAGAAGAGGCGCAGATGATCGAGTATTCCTCTGGCTGCTTCAAGACAGAGCCGTTAGCAAAATTCCTGTACTGGATCCACTCAGTCCCGACCATGCCATCCTCATCCTTGGTTATCACTGTGATGCCATTGACACAATCGTTCTTGTAGCGGTCCATGGCTGCTATCTTCCTCGTGTTCATAGGCTTGCCTCCGCTAAGCCTGATAGGCTTCTTTCCTGTCGAGTATCCGCTGATCATCTCCTGGTCCTCGAAAGGCAGAGCCATGACTATCGTTATATGATCATCACAGGTTTCAGAATCAAAAGAAGACTGGTTCTTGAAATTGGTCTCAGCAGGAGAGTCCTTGAGCTTCTGGAACTGCTTATAGCCGATACCAAAATGCCCGCTCTCGAGGAGGACATCGATCCCTTTCAGCTTGTCAGACTTGCCGTGAGTCGATTCGACCAATGCCTTGTCCCTTCGCTTCAGCACAGCCCAGGTGGCATGCCTGCTGTGTGCATAATCGATTGTGAGGTCATTGAACTTGATGATCGACGGGTTCGTGACAAGGGTCACGTCAAGCCTGTCACAGAGACCCTGGTATTTCCTGTACAGTTTTCTTATGAACCGTGCTGTGAAGAACTGGTGTGCCGGCCTGACCTTTTTTTCGCGGTACAGCTTCTGCTCGTCAGCCTTGTCCTTTATCTTCTCTTCTACATAGTCGAGCTTTGACTCGCATGTCCTCATGCGTTTCGTGAGGCCTGCTTTTTTCTTGCCTGAGCCATCCATGCTCTCAAGGTTTTCGTAGTCCTTCTGCATCTTTGTGTAATCCTTCTTCAGCTTCTTTTTCCTTTCCCGGAGTTTTGTTATGGATTCCTTGATCTCCTTCTGTCCTCTAAGGAGCATCTCATTGACCATCGCAGATATCGTGTACTGCATGTCATCAGAATCTATAGAAAGGACAACATCCTTTACCTGAGGGACGCGCTCCTTCATCTCCATGATGCGCTGCTCAAGTATCTTCAGCTGGGTCTCCATCATGTTCTTGTACTGCCGCTTGTTGGGTATGCTCTCTGTCTCGTTCATGCAGTCCTCTTCAGAGCGCCTCCAATAGGTCAGCGAGTCATTGAGGAACTCAGGCCTGTCAAGCCTTGTGACAGCACCGTCGATAAGAATCCCCGAGATGTCCTTGTCCTCTGCCATAACCTTAAGAAGGTTCTCGTATGCATCAGGGTTGAAGTAGTCTGTGTCATAGCCTACTTCACTGAGGACATAGACGCGGGATCCTCTTGCGTCCTTGCCGACGATCTTCTCAAGAGACTTCCCGTTCTTGCCGTTCTTTCCGTTCTGGTTTGGTTTAGCGAGTTTGGTTGAGTTTGCCATCATGTCACCTTTTTGATTGATGGGTGCAGGGCCGGGAGGATGTTTTCCGGGCGATACTGTGGAGAACAAAACGTTGAGTGCGCCTCCCTGGCCCCACAAAAATGATTGGCGGTGATCAAGCTGGCTCAACGCCGCCTGATTCCGCAATGAATACCTCTTTTGAAAGTCACCCCCTATTCGCCCTCTTTTTTCGCTTCTTTTTCCACAACAGGTTGGTGAGTGTCCAGCAAATCTGCGAATTTATTGAGCGGGATCCCAAGCTCGAACAGAGGAACTTTTGTCCTCTCGTACGGCATTATCCTTACGAAGAGCCCTGCCCAGTAGAGCTTGTCTCCCCTCTGGATGAAGTAAGGGCTTCCAGAACTCCCGAACGCGCTATTGACATCCAGTGTCGTGAATGTCTGTCCGTTAGATATCACATAGTTGAGGTGGGATACCCTCCCTTCTGTAGCCAATGGATGATAATTCCCAGGATAGCCGAGAAGCAATACCTTGTCATTCACCTCTGGCTTGAAATCCTTATCAAGGATGTATCTGTCAGAGACATGCAGGTCTGTCTTTGTCCTAAGGATCGCGACATCATTTGCCTTGTCTGCAACAACCAGCTCCAGCTCTATGTCATCTGCATCCCTTGTGTCGAACTTGTTCGTGACTATCTTGGCTGTTTCGCTCTGCTTCTTATGGACCCGCTCCTCAATCTTGACCTCAACACCATCAGGAGTTGCATTAAGGACAGGGAATTTTTCCTTGATCTCATCCTCCCTGGTTGCGATGTGAGCATTTGTAATGATATATGTGTAGCCGTCTTTCTTTGCATAGGCAAATGCAGAGCCGTGCACTGAATACGAGTTGATCCCTGCACCTTCTGGTGAACCTTCAAGCTTGTATTCTGCAGTGACCCTGAGACAATGCACAGAACCGAGCATGTCATCAAGCTTGTTCCTTACAGTGCTGTTTCTTTGTTCATATCTCTGATCGATTGCCTGCAGAAGGTCTGGTGTGATTTTTGTTGAAACACAGCCCTGCTGCGAGGCTCCGAGTGTTGTCGCGAATATAGCTGCCGCTATCGCTGAAATTGTCTTTTTTCCCATTTTTGTTTCACCTTTTACAAGACCAAGAATTCAACCGTGATGCGAGGTCTGGTTGCCTTGGTCATGAGTGTAAACCGTATTTTGCCTGGAAAATCAATTATGCTCTTATGTCTTACCCCTGATAATAAGTATGTTTTTTTTAATATTTAAAACTTTTTCTTGTGAAAAACAGTTTTTTGAGAAAAAAGGTATAGAAAAAACAAATCAATGTGCAAAATGAAGAAATCACGGAAAAATATGGAATAATCATGGCGTAATAATCACGAAAATTGATGTTTTGGTTGAAATAAAGAACAGTTGTTAGGCTTTTTTGCAATATATTTGGTAAGAATCACGGTTTGATTAATAAATGGCAAGGTGTGTTTTTTACGTGTTTGAAATGTGCGAAACAAGGTTTAGCAACATTTAAATATCCGTTCTGACATAATCATATAGTAGATTCTGGGGGAGTTTGGGCGGTATTGGTTTATGTATTCGCCACACTCTCGGGGGTAATGCAATGCATGTCCGAAAAGGATTCAGCCCTGATATTGAGTGGGAAAGATACAGGTATACCCTGCCGAAATCAAAGGCACAGGTTGAGATCATCAGGGAAATAGTGATGAATGACTACGACCTTGACCCTATGGACCTTTCAAGACCGAACTGACTGCTATCGATAAGAGCGACAAAAGAGATCATAGCTAGAGCTTCTTCTTAGACTAGAATATTTCTCAAGAGTGCATTTCCAGCGTCAGCAAGCAAAAACTATTTAAACACTATTAGACAGTGTACTATTATAATGGTTCTAGAGTCATTACTGAACCCGAAAAAAGCGGAGAAAAAACCCTGGGATCTGTTCTTCCTCGGAGTAGTCTATGCAACAGTCGCGTTCTTGCTCAGCTATTGGGTGTTCAGGGAATATGTCAGCATAGTGATGGTAACCCTGACCGCTATCTGCTCTGTGCCATTGATCTATAATACAATACTCACTGAAGCCAAAAAGGATGACCTTGAGAAGAAGGAGTATTGGCTGATCAAGGAGCATGGCAAGGCAGTGACTGCATTCACATTCCTGTTCTTGGGCTTTGTCGCAGCATTCCTTATATGGTTCACGATCCTGCCGAGCAATACTGTACAGGATGTGTTCAGTGTCCAGATAGATACTATAACACAGATAACAACAAATACGCCAACAGGGAACCTGGTAGTAGAGTTCGGCAAACTAAGCGGCGTACTCATGAACAACCTCAAGATACTGATCTTCTGCTTTATCCTGTCTTTCTTTTTTGGCGCTGGCGCTATATTCATCCTGACTTGGAACGCCTCGGTTGTTGCTGCGGCAATAGGCACGTTCATAAGGAACAACATACTAGAACATCTCAGTTCCGGGTTTGCATCCTATTTCCATGTGATATCGCTTGGCGTGCTGAAATACATGACGCATGGCGTTATCGAAATAATTGCATATTTTATCGGAGGGCTTGCTGGCGGCATAATATCAATTGCAGTCATACGGCATGACTTTGGGACGCATGAGTTCAAGAAGGCTTTGCTTGACTCAGTAGACATTGTTGCTGTTTCTCTGGTGCTGCTGTTCATCGCAGCATTGATAGAGGTTTTTGTGTCACCATTGATTGTATGAGTTAAATCTATTCTGCAGAATTATACATATACAGACATTCTAAAGGTATTTACACACATAGTAGGATGAGTTTTTTTTCGATAATTTATACACACATAGTAGGAATAATAACACCTAAATTTTGTGATAATACACACATAGTAGGAAATATACGATTTCTTTTTTTGAACGAATAACAAACAGCTATGCAAAAATAGGTTAACACTAGTGACAAGCCACCCCTAATAGTCACCAAACTACACATACATAGTAAGAATACATACATAGTAGTACACAGATAGAAAGCTTTTTATATAATAAGACACACATAGTAGGATAACTCCAGATATAACACAAAAAAGAGGCAGCACAGATGACAGAAAAAGCCGTCTCTAGCGGCTTTAATTTCACAGGAAAAGAAGGTATTTCTGAATTCAATATAATCATACCCAGCACAATATTCTGCGACAGGTCGTTAAGTTTTCTTGAATCGCTTGTCGAATATCTCAAGAACAGCCTCAGGCTCACATACCATGAGATAGCTGAACTCACGAACAGGGATGAACGAAACATCTGGACATTGTATGACAGGGCGAGCAAGAAACGGGTTGAGAAAGAACCTGCTGTCAAGAAAGCACCTGTTGTGCAGATACCGCTTTCTGTTGTAAAGGACCGTTCCCTGTCGATACTAGAGGTGGTTGTCGAGTACCTGCGAGACGTAGACAGACTCACGAACCACCAGATCGCAATCATACTCAACAGGTCAGACAAGACTGTCTCAACAGTCTATGTGCGGACAAAGAAGAAGAGGAATGTATCAGCAAATGCTTAGTATAGGAAGAAAAGAGGAACGTGCAAAGGTCTTGAATAGTGATGTCGATAGGATCAATGCAAAGCTTGCTGAAGTGAACCAGAGGCTTGGAAGAAAGAGCAGGCCTGCAAAGCAGATCATCATAAGCAGGCATTCAAGGCCAAGGCATCCATTGCTGCAGACTGAATTTGTTGTTGCAGTGATGATCATACTGACCACTGCAGGATTCTTCTTTTTCAACGGCGGAATAACCGGATGGCTTGTTGCAGGAGACAACATCTTCTATTCACAGACAATCGATGCGAACATCACTGAATCGCAGGAGACAACGCTGGTGCTTGATGAATATCCAGAGCAGTTCAATCTCAGATCACTGCAGCTGAGCGGCCAGATGAAAGGTGAAGGAAATGCAAGAGTATATCTTGTCAGCGTCAGCAGACGATATCTTGTGCTTGACGCGGATGTGATCGCGTCAAAAGGACTGCATGCCATCACAGGATATGTGATCAATGTTGACAACGGCACTGTTGAAAACATAACTGATGTGACTGAAGATGTTGCAGAGTCTACAGTAGACAAGAGTATAACAACAGTGCTCGAATATGATTCAGGAGATAACTGGGATGTTAACAATGACGGTGTAGCCTATATCGAGAACGGCGTGGTTGACTTGACTGTCGAGGACACAGAGTTCAGCTGGGCTGTCGATGAGTCAAAGCTCTGCACCAAATGGCTGGTAAGGTCACTTGATGACTATGTTGACACTACACTGTGCAATGGCGCTGAAGACTGCTGCGCGCTTGCTGAAGTCTCACCAGAGGAAGAGAGCTGGGATGCTCCTCTTTACGTGTTCCACGGCAAGTATGGAGCGACAGACAACAATACAGTGACTGCACAGGTAGTGTTCCTCAACCAGAGCATCGGTGATGATACATACTTTGAAAGCTCTGTAGGAACAGATGAGACATTGCCTGTGAGGTTCGTTACAAAACCTGTTGTAGCGTTCTCAGACATCTGCATAGAGACATGCACACTTCCAGACGGACTTGATGATGATGAATATACACTTGAGTTTGAGCTGGATTATGGAGTAGAGCTATTCATATCAAATGTGACGTATTCTGTCGAGAACCTGACTGTGGATGAAGAGGAGAATGTGAGTGTGGTCAATGTGAGCAATGCCACCAATAACACAGTGGAATTAGCCCCAGAGATCAAGGACTCGCGCGGCAATACAGTCGGAGCTGTTGTCGAATTTGTTGATGATCAAGGCCGCATGAGGAATAGCAAGGCAGTAGCGGCAAGAGCGAACCGCGGTGTTGGAGCAGCAGTGCGGGAAGAAAACAAGGTAGAGCTCGCAAGAGGAAGATACAAAGTCAATATCAATTTCACAGACAGGACACATCCTGTCAAATCAATAGTCATGAATGAAGTTGATGTCGCGGCAAACACCACAGAATTCATCAGGGTCGATGATGTCAACGAGACAGGAGAGTTCGCGCGCTTTGTCGAGATCTATGCCATAGACCCGACATCGCTCAACTTCACAAACGCAAATGTCACTGTCACATCGACAGGAAATGCGCTGTACAAGTGCGCAGAGTGGGAGTTCGACACGCAGACATGCGGTGGAAGCTGGATAAAGCTCAAGGATGTAGTGCCTGGACAGGAATACACATTCACGCTGACGCCTGATGATCCTGCATACGGCGAGACGCAGCAGCCGAACGCGACAGAAGGAAAGGACGCGTATGTCAACAAGAGCGATAAAGACGTGAACTATGGTGACAGCACTTTCCTCGCAGCAGGATATGTAACCGGAAAGACCCTCGAATCACTGCTGAACTTCTCTGACCAGAACATATCAGGAGCAAACATCACATCAGCAATGCTAAGGCTGTATCATTATGAATCACCGCTCAACCCAGCAAACGCTGTGAATGTGTCTGCATACCTCATCAAAGACAGCTGGGACGAATCTAATGTAACCTACAAGACCATGCCAAACTTCCAGGATGAAGCAGACATGGTGACACTCACTGACAGCTATGGCTGGGTCGAATGGAATGTGACAAGCATTGTCCAGCAGTGGGCTGATGGAAGCGAACCGAATTACGGGATAATCCTCGAGCCTTTCAACGCATCTGTAGATACTGAGAAGAGATTCTACAGCAGCGACCATACAGATGAAAACCTGAGACCTATGCTGGTGCTCAACTACACTACAGATGAGGAAACACCAGAAATAGAGATATTATGGCCTCAAAACAATACAGAGCACGGAGACGGCAAGATAAAGTTCGTGTATAATGTCACAGGCGGCTCAAGCATAACAAGCTGCTCGCTCATAATCAACGGGACAATCGACCAGACAGATACAAGCATCAAGAAAAACAAAAAAGAGAAATTCAAGAAAGTATTCGC
>JAHWIS010000129.1 GCA_019322385.1 Candidatus Woesearchaeota archaeon | reverse complement strand
GCAAGGTTCCTGAAGAGAAGATCAAGCCTATAAAGGCAGAGATCGCTGAGATCAAGAAGTTGCTTGAGCCTGAGAAAAAGGACATCGAGACCTTGAAGAAGAAGGTCGATGAGCTGCAGCGCCTTGTTCAGGACGCAGACACAGAGATGTACCAGAAGGCCCAGTAGGTATATGCAAAGACGCATCCTCAAGAAGGGGCACAGGCGCCTCCAGGTGGGGAAGCAAAGGAAGGCAAGGAAGAAGGCAAGGAAAAGGTCGTTGACGCAGATTACGAAGTAGAAGAGGAGAAAGCCAAGAAAGAGGGTAAAAAGTAGTAATGTTTTTATTTGTTTTTGTATTAATAATATAACATGGAGTCTAGAATCCCATCAGAAGAGGAATGCCTTGAGCTCATGGCAGCTATGAGCCTAGCTCCTGCTATACTGCATCACAGCCTTGTCGTGAGGAATGTTGCGCTTGGGCTTGCAGATGATCTTGAGAAGAGGGGATTTCTGATAGACAGGAAGCTTGTTTCTGCAGCTGCATTGCTGCATGATATCATGAAGATGGGTGCAGTATTCTGCCATGGTGTTGAAGGAGGGGAGTTCCTGCGCAGCATGGGTTTCGATGAGGTCGCTTCTGTTGTTGAGAAGCACTGCCTTAACAATCTTGAGGATCCTGAGCTTGTCCCTAAGACAAATGAGGAGAAGCTGCTTATGTATGCTGACCTGAGGGTCAATGCAGGCAAGATTGTAACTCTTGATGAGCGTTTCAGGGCCATCAAGGAGAGATACACCCCGAAGGATCCTAAGGCATTGCAGGAATATATCACTTTTGCAAAGCAGCTTGAATGGGAATTGCTCGGAAAAGTGGAGAAATAAAAAAGTGAGTGAATCGGATGGCAAAAGACTACTATAAGATACTGGGTGTTGACAAGAATTCTAAGAGGGATGAGATAAAGAAGGCGTACAAACGCCTCGCAAAGAAGTATCATCCTGATATTAACAAGGAACTTGGTGCTGCTGAGAAGTTCAAGGAGATAAATGAGGCTGCTGCTGTTCTTGGTGATGATCAGAAGCGCGCGCAGTATGACCAGTTCGGCACTGCAGAGTTCCCTGGCGGTTTCGGCCCTGGTGCTGGTTTTGATTCCTCTGGTTTTGATTTCGGGAGAGGATTTGATTTCGGCGACCTGTTCGAAAGCCTGTTTGCAGGAGGGCCTTTCGGCTTCCGTTCTTCAAGGAGAAGAGGGCCGAGGCGAGGCGCTGACCTGCGGTATGATATGGAGATAGATCTTAAGGATGCTGTCAACAGCACCACAAAGCACATCATGATTCCTAGATACGAGACATGCAAGAAATGCAGCGGTTCAGGTGCTGCTTCCAAGTCTGCGATAAAGACCTGCCCTGAGTGCAATGGCGCAGGAATGTCGACCCGCACGCAAAGGACTCCGTTCGGCATGTTCCAGACATCAAGCACTTGCAGGAAATGCCATGGTGAAGGAAAATACATCTCAGATCCCTGCACCGAATGCAATGGTTCAGGACGTGTCGAGAAAGAGCGCAAGATAAAGGTAGATGTCCCTGCTGGTGTGGAGACAGGCACCACTCTCCGGCTTTCAGGCCAGGGCGAGGCAGGAGAGAAAGGTGCAAGACAAGGAGACTTGTACGTGGTCATGCACGTAAAGCCTCATAAAATTTTTGACAGGAAAGGGAATGACCTTTTTGTCAAGGTTCCCATCTCATTCATATGCGCTGTGATGGGAGATACGATTGAAGTCCCTACGATAGGCGGCAAGGCAAAGCTGAAGATCCCTGCAGGCACGCAGTCAAACACATTGTTCAAGATGAAGGACAAGGGTGTCCCTTATCTGAGGGGACCTTCTGCAGGAGACCAGTATGTAAAGGTCGTTATCCACACCCCTGAGAACCTCAGCACAAAGCAGAAATCAGCATTGAAATCTTTCGGGAAAGAGATGGGCGACAAGATCGCCCCTAAGAAAGGATTTCTTGAAAAAGTAAAAGAAAGATTTGTCTAGACGCTCAGCTTCGGCTCTACATCCCCTAATGGTCGTATGCCTGATCCTTCTGGAGGCCACTCACCGAGATAGTGTTCCCAGAAATACCAGCTTCCTTCTTCTCCGCTTATCGTGAAGTTGAAAGGCAGTTCTATCTCTCCTCTTCTTGCAGCGTCTATCATCATGTCCTCGAATTCTATAGTGCGTTTGGAATCGTCTTCATTCCGGATGACTATCTTGAGAGGGAACCCATAGTATTCCTGCAGCCACACCCGTGCATCTTTGCCTTCGAATTTTGCGCTGTACACTCTTGTATACTGGTCTCCCAGAACGTCATCCTTGACGTATTCTGCATCAGTTACCTTGTATAGGTATTCCATTGGATCGCTGATGTAATAGTCAGAATACTCTACGCGTTCAATCTCTTTATCGATGTCTGGCTTTTCGCACACATACCTGCTGCAGTGAGAGAATGCCTGCTTTGTCAACCGTTCCATGAACACTTCATCGAACACTACACCGCTATCATGCTCCTGCACATCAGGCAGTCGGACCTTGACAAACCTTCCGAGCACAGTGAAGTCATATCCTTCCACACCCAATCCAGTGTCAACAAGGCTGTACTTGTAAGAGGTTATCCTTGTCGCTCTCAAAAGGAGTTCATTGAATTCTGTTATGTTTGTCTGCACTCCTCTCTTCTCTACAATATCTTGGTATGGTTCTCCTGTTATCGGATTGATCTCAACATCAGGTTCAGTGTCTGGTGCAACATCATCTGAAGCTGGCTGCTGACAGCCAAAAGCAAGCAGAATGATCAACAGTGCCATGATTCCGGGGATGATTGTTCGTTTCATTGTGCTGCATCGTTGGTCTGTATGTGTATAAATAGATTTCTATGGCTTTAAAAATGTTTAAAAACAAAGCAATGACCGTAGTTGCCAATTTGCGCAGCGCTTTAAATGTAACCTAGTCAAATGCGGAGGGGGATGTCCCTTACGGGGAGGTGCCGCATCATCAGCAAATGAATATCAGCGCGAGCCTGGCAACGCGGAGCTTGCGAAGCAAGCGAAGCAGGTCATTGCTTTGCGTCATTTTGCCTAACATATAAATACCCCTTCTTCTTTTTCCCATCTGATGATCCGCAACTCATTCATCTTTCTTGAGCGAATCAGCCACAACACAGAAAAGAGGTTATGGCAGAGCAGCATTACTGATTGGAATGCATTCCTTGATGCAGATAAGATAGCAGGCATATCGCAGGCAAGGAAGGGTCATTACAACCGGAAGCTTGCTGAGGCAAAGAAGAGCCTGATGCATAACGACTCATCCTACTTCACCAAAAGGCTTCCAAGGTCAGAAGCATGGAGATTGTATGATTTCTTCAGTGATGATTGCCTTTTCCTTGATATTGAGACAACAGGTTATTATGGAGACATCACAGTGATTGGGATGTATGATGGTAATGATGTCATGACGCTTGTCAAGGACCAGGGCCTTGCAAAGCACAACCTCAAGGACATCTTGTCAAGGTACAAGATGCTTGTCACATTCAATGGGTTGTCATTTGACGTTCCAGTGATCAACCGTTACTTCAATGGCGTTGTCCCTGACATCCCGCATCTTGATCTGCGTTTTCCGCTTGCAAGGCTTGGTTTCACTGGAGGGTTAAAAAAAATAGAGGAACGGCTGAAGATACGCAGGAGTGACAACACAGAAGGTCTTTCCGGTGAAGACGCTGTCCATCTGTGGCGCGATTACACCAAGAACGGCAACAAGGAATCCCTCAATCTGCTCGTCGAATACAACACAGAAGACATAGTAAATCTCAAGCCGCTTGCTGATTTTGTTTTCAAGGGGATGAAAAAAAGTATGTTGGAGCACATGAGATGAATTTTTTCTGATTTTTTCCATTTTTGTCGGTTTTTCCAATTTTTCATATTTTTCCTGAATTTTGCACGATTTTTGTTTTTCAACACCACTTTATGATTTTTTTATTAATTTATTATTATTCTGTGTTTTCTCGTCGGGAAAAACAATGCGGGATTCTTCCATAAAAAACTTCTTTTCCTTATTTTTTTCATTTTTTACAAATTTTTTCCGAAAAAACCAAAACCTTTATATATTAAAAAGTGCATAATAAGTGCATAATTAGTGTTTAAGTGCGTTTCACGCGTTTTAAACACCAAACGAGGTGAGTGTTTTGGCAAAAAAAAGAAAAAAAGCTGCTAAGAAAAAACCGGCCAGGAGAAAGAAGAAGGCTGTTAAGAAGAAGAAGAAAGCAGTAAAGAAAAAGAAAGCTGTTAAGAAAAAGAAGAAAGCTGTTAAGAAAAAGAAGGCTGTCAAGAAGAAGAAGCCAGCCAAGCGAAAGAAAAAGAAAGCAGTGAAGAAGAAAAAGAAGGCTGTCAAGAAGAAGAAGCCAGCCAAGCGAAAGAAAAAAGCTGCTAAGAAAAAATAAATTCTGGGTTTTTTTTGTTTGATACCCGGCCCCCTAGAGAAATGGTCGGGTCATTTTTTAACCGCGTTCTAGGTGTAAGAAGCTTCTAATCCCTCTGCACTGCCAGTTCCTATGCTGCCAACAGAGCGCTCGCTCTGCTTCTATTGTTACGTTATTCTGCCCAACTGCAATATCAGCCGTTTCTCAAGCCTTCAGCTCGCTAGGCGCTGTTGGCAGCACTAATGGTGCCTAGAAGTCCCCAAGCCCTTTCTGCGCAGGATCCTTTGCAGCCTCAGGCTTGCTCTGATTCTCTTCTTTCTTTGCCTCTGACCCTTCTCCAAAGAATATCTGCGGCCCGGTATACTCACGCTCTGTCTCATCAAACAGCGGGACTCCATACTTTCCATCATAGCCAGGCCTTATCATCATCTTGCCTTCCCTGTTCTTTATTATTGCGCGGGCCATCTTCTCTGTTGTCACAGAGACAAGCTTCTCAAAAGGCACTTCAAGCAGTACATCCATCTCAGATCCCAGCTTCATGATCCTGTAGTATTCTTCCCACATCTTTTTTGTCGCGATTCCTTTG
Source organism: Candidatus Woesearchaeota archaeon (assembly GCA_019322385.1). Classification (GTDB taxonomy): domain Archaea; phylum Nanobdellota; class Nanobdellia; order Woesearchaeales; family UBA11576; genus JABMQF01. The sequence goes on along the minus strand of JAHWIS010000129.1, from coordinate 5,190 downwards.
CCAAACACATTCGCAAGCAGTTCTGATAATGGCATCAGTGTGTAGAATGGTTTTGCATCTGGCCGCGTATATCCTTCTGGTCTGTCTGCAAGCTCTTCAACCCTGTTGTGCACACCGATCGTCAATGGTCTTCCGCACTTAGGGCAGATGTTTTTTGCTGCAGCAGATTCCTTTGGTGTCATGCACACATCGCAGTTCCTGTGTCCGTCCTCATGATACTTTCCATATGCAGGGTCGACCTCGACCGTACCCGCAAGCCCTTCGCCAGTCCGCAGCGCATTCAGTATGTTCGCATAACTCAATGAATCAAGTTCAAACATTGTGGATTCGCGGCCTATCCTCCACGGCCAGTATGAATGAAGGTCAGAGAACGACACTATCTGCATATCATCAAGCTGGCTCAGCCTCCAGTTCATCGGAGGGTCGCTGCTCAGCCCTGTCTCTATTGCATGTATATTCCGAAGCTGATCCCCGAATGCCTCTTTTACAGAATCAAAACCTGATTTAGAGCCAAAGAGCGAGAACCATGGTGTCCAGATATGCGCTGGTATGACTTCAACATCCTTGCTTATCTTCTTCATCATCTCTGTGAATTCTATGCATGATATCTTGAATATAGGCCTGCCATCATAATCCACCCTTCCACGCTTCTTGAGCTCATCTGTGATCTGCTCTGCAACCTCTATCCCAGGCGCAAGCACCACATTATGCACCCGCCTGCCTTTGTCTCCCTGTGTATATATTAGGGATATCTCAGTCTGCATCACAAAAGGATAGCCGCCAGCACTCTTCAAGACCCCAGTCCCGTCATCGCTGAGCTTTGATTTTATCTCTTTTATCCAGTCTGGATGCGTGAAATCACCAGTGCCGAGCACATGCACCCCTTTGATGCGTGCGTATTTCTCAAGATTTGCAAGGTCTAGTGCCTTGCTGCACCCCCTACTATACTTAGAATGTATGTGCAGGTCTGCTATGTATCTCATGGACAGCCCGTAATATAGCCAGTATAAAAATTTGCTGTCCATTGGAAGGAGCCAAAACCGAAAAACATTTAAATAGAAAGACTACTTTGAAGTAGTTAATAAGAGGCTTTCAGGCCTGTCCAGCTCAGTTGGGGGTTATGTTTTTTGGCAAAAATAAGGACATTAATGCTTGTATTGGTCATTTTCAGCATAGGTTGGCTTCTGAACACGGTTTTGACCAATTTTGTGTATTATGATGCAGAAAAGCCGCTTTCTTTCGGCTTTGTTCCTTTTTTGGGGAGCCCAGAGCGCTTATCTCCTTCAGATCACATCCAGGAGAGCCAGATCCAGATATATGATGACAAGGTCGTAATCGCCACAGAAGGCGCAAGATGGGCTGCTTTCACTGATACAAATTCTATGGACCCGTTCCTTGACGAGTCATCTAACTCCATAGAGATAGCCCCGAAATCGCCGAATGACATAAAGCCTGGCGACATCATCTCATACAGGTCAGGCATCACAGGCTATCTGGTTGTCCATAGGGTCATTTCAAGAGATGTTGATGATCATGGTGTCTTCTATATTGTAAAGGGTGATAATAACCCTACCCAGGATCCTGAAAAGGTCCGCTTTGAGCAGGTCAATGGGGTGTTGATAGGCATTATTTACTAAATATTCATTAACAGGTTAGCCTTGAACCCTCATAGGATGGTTGTCATGAACGAATATAATGGAGCTCACATAGAACAGGTAAGTCGAGATAGTCCTGAATATACAAACAGCCATCTTGGTAAGAAGATTGTCTTTGGCACCAACATGCACATGATACGTGTTGGGGGCATCCTCAAGAACAAGATACTTGGTGAAGAACGTTATCTCCTCGGAAGAGAGGAGCTGCATGGAGAGGAAGGCCAGCATATCCTTAAGTCCACTGGCGGCTATCTGAGGCTTACAAAAGATCGCTACAATGTTTTGGACAAGTCTTCAATAGAAGGTCTTGCAAGGGAGCTTTGGGAGGAGAGGTTCAGGGAAGGTTATGCACTGCGGAAAGAGACTGTGACTCCGTTGAGGGTCGTGCTTTCAGAGGAAAAAGGTGTTCTTCAGTTCTACTCTGCAAGACTAAAGGGATATCCTGGCATGGGCAGGCATTCTGAGGCTGTGTTCAGGAAGCTCAAGGATAGGGATATCTATGTCCGATGGTTCTCTGTCGACGAGATCATAGACATGCTTCACAACAAGAATCCTGATTTTGACATAAAGCCTGAGACAAGCTGGACAATACTCCTGGATAATTATTTTGAGAAGAGCAGCAAGATGCATTTCACTCAGGGCCAGCTGCCAGGGATTGTCACCAAGAAAGGAGATCTGCAGATACCTGAGAAGGCAAAGGAGAACCTGATTGACAGATGCAGCATACAATCGCTTGACAGAATTATTCCATTGAAGAAATGCTCTGTATATTGTTCAGTCCCGCGGGACCCTTCTGCTTTCCATCGCCTGAGACTGTTCTTCATGGCGGGCATATTCCTCTATGAGCAGGAGATTACCTTTGAAGAGCTCAAGCTTCCGCGCAGGATGAGGTCAAAGACAAAACTGTCAGGAGGATCAGCAACAAAGCACGTGGCGCGCTTCATCAAGCAGAACTATGAGAAGATACTCTTCGAGGACATGGTAAATCTCTACGCTCTTCCTGATTCACAGTAAAATTTATAAATAGCCTTCTTATGAACATTTCACATGAAACACACAACTCTTATCTGGATTGTTCTGCTGTCTTTCCTGCTGGCTTTGTCTGGCTGCGGCGATAAGGACACGGAAGAGCCGGTTGAAGCAGAGGAAGTGGTGGTCGAAGATGTTGAGGAGCCAGAGCTCCCTGACGAAGGTGTGCATGAGGCAGGACCTGACATAACAGAGGAGGTCGTCGCTCCAGATGATGACGAAGACGAAGAGACTGAAGACGATGAAGAGACAACAGAAGACGGAGAAGATGAAGAGATGACTGCGCAGAACTATCGTGTTGTTTCCTTGAAGGATCTCAAGGCTTATCCTGAGGAGATGACCGTCAATGTTGGCACGACAGTGGAGTGGCGCAATGTGAACGACAATCTTCAGCACATCATCGGATGGAGGGGCCAGAAGCAGATGGGCGTCACGCCAGAGCCTATCCTTGCTGGCGAGAGCTGGAGCTACACCTTCGACGCGCCAGGAGAGATAACATGGTTCTCAACCGCCAGGCCGACAATCCAGGGAACGATTTATATTGAGGAATAATTTTTTTATCTTATTATTATGATTTTCATGTGGGGTGATTTAGTTGAAGATGGTTAGGCATGTAATGGTAGGTTTTTTTCTAATAGTTTTTGTATTGTTTATCACAGGTTGCGCACAGAAGATAGTCTGCAGCCCGCCGAATGTGCTTATCGGTGATGTCTGCTGCCTTGATACAGATGAGAACAATGTCTGCGACACCTGGGAAGAGGAGGAAGAGGAGCCTGAGATAGTATCAAAGAAGCCGGGAATATCTGCAGAACAGGAAGCTATGGATGAGTTCGCAGAGACATTCGCGACAACCTGGGACAGGAAGAGCTATACTGCGATGCGGAACCTGTTCATCAATGACTATGGTAAGAGGTTCTCTCCGCAGGAGTTCAATTTCCTTGCAAGGAGAATGGACACATCTCTTGGCATCACTGGCATAGAGCTCGTGGATGTCGACAGGGATTCTGCAGAATATAGGGTTATCATCGGAGAGGACGAGACAATAATATCTGCAGCAATCGACTATGAAGACGAGACATACAAGCACGAGGCATTCTATCTCTTTGAAGACCTCTCTGCTGATGCTGCTTGCGAAGGCGACGATGAATGCTTCATGAGCTTTGCAAGGATAACAGGCGACAGGAACTACTGCGACAAGGCAGGTGAGCTGAAGCCGGACTGCATAGCCAGCTTCGGCACGACAAAAGGGATAACAGATAAGATTGATGAATGCATTGAGATACTTGAGTATTATAGCAAGGCAGAATGCCTGGCGCAGGTCGCTGTCAAGGAGAACACTGTAGACCCTTGCTGGGAAGCAGGGTTTGACAAGCAGATCTTTGAATGCATGGGTGAGGTCGCTGCTGCAAGGAACAACGTAGATGAGTGCAGTGATTTTGTCGCTTCACGCGGCTATCCTGGCACAAGGCTGCAGAGAGCATACTGCATAACAAGATATGTGCAGAAGACAGGTGACACAGAAGCATGCGTTAAGATCGACAGAAGGGATGATGTTGTGCTAGGAGCGATGCAGGAGCAGTGCTACAAGATAATAGCTTAATTTTTTTGTTTTTTATCTGTTTTTTGTGAAAATGCCCATAGGCCTGTAGCCTGTTTTAGGCTTGAAAGAATCAGGATGATATGGCTCTGATTCGGCAGCTTCTACTTGAGATGCTATTGACTCATAGGTCGTACATCTCTTCAGGAAATCTTCAAGTATCTTCCTTTGATCAGCTCTGAACCATCTGGCATATTTTACAATCTTGCCTGAGACATTTCTGCGGGCATCTGCATTGCTCAGGTTCACTTTGTTGATGTCCAGGAGGTCTTCATCAAGCTCGTTGAAAGGATCATCGAATCTTGTCGCTTTTGGCTTTTCACCCACTATCTTCTCAAGATTCTTGAAATCAACAGAATAAAAGGGTATAAATCTGGCTTTAGGAGCTCCTAGTTCCTCTGATTCATTTTCGAGGATTTCACGAGATACATCCCAATTATGCAGAAAATCTAACTGTGAATCGACTGTTTTCACTTCTACTCTTACGCCATTGTAGTCTATCTGTGCAGAAGTCAATTCCTTTGTCTTTCCATCAACTGTAGCGTGAAATTGGGGGTTTTCAGGGTATTTCAATTCAGACACCTCAAACACGTACGGAATTTTGTTTATTCCTATTGCACATTTGATACCAAATAGCGCGATTATTTTCTGGTGAAAATACAACAAAATAATTGGATTTAAATAACGATCTTTCTCTTTTCATAATTTCACTCAATATGTTGAATCTTCCCATAGCTTCAATATCTCCTGCTGAAAGTTCGCCTGCTCCAGTTGGATGTGAATGATATTCAATAAATACTTCTGCGTCTTTAGGGATATCACAAATATCAATTAATTGAAAACATTTCATTTCAGTGCCGGTCCATTTTCCATCCTTCATTGTAACACTCGATTTTTCAGGTGAATTGT
>JAHWIS010000128.1 GCA_019322385.1 Candidatus Woesearchaeota archaeon | reverse complement strand
ATCAGGATGTTGTCAGCTGCCAGGCACAGTCCTGGCATGAGAATCATATTGATTATGCATAAAGCTATCGCTATGTATTTTTTTGTCATTTATCCACCTCTGTCTAGATATTGTTGGACAGGCATATTCTCTGCAATCAAGTCACTGCTTCAACTGCCTGCCCGGAATCTTGTTGGTATAGTGCACCTCCAACAAAAGCACTTAATAATTATGTTTTTGCGCTTAATAAATTTTTCTGAGAAAAAACCGTAAACTCCGACGAGAAAAACAGAAAGATTCCGGAAACAATAAGGAAATCTATATCTCTGCCACCAGCACTATGTAGTTCTTTCCATAGTGTTTAGCGCATTCAGGGCAGGTCGTGTAGAATATGTATGTCTTTTTTACGCTTTCACCTTTTGATCTTGCGAATTCTTCCATTTCTTCCATCCATTCATTTACGCAGCGGTATGGACCTTCAAAGACCTTTGTCAGGAACGTCCCGGATATCCTTGTATGCGGCACATCAGGCACTTCCTTTGTCGCTGCAAGATAGATTTCAGTCTCCCAAGGGGATTCTTCATCAGCGAGCAAGAGCGGTTCAGGTGGAAGCGCTCCTGCAGCCTTGAGTTTCATCAGGTTTTTCACCAACACCTCCCTGAAATTCAACGGCACATGAAGTATGCAGCTTACAGAGTCTGTGACAAACAGTTTGTCTGTCCATGTTATCCTTTTTTTATCCCAAGGCTCTGGATTGAATCGCTTGCAGCAGCCTGTTTCAGAGTCTTCAAAGATTTTTTCTTCCATGTTAGCAGTATCCGCCTTCATATCCCTTGACGCAAAGGTCTTTGTAATCTGGATTTGTTATCATGTTGCAATATCCCTGAGTGCCTTTGTGCTTTGCGAATCCTCCATAGCATTTGCAGTACTTGTCTGAGTATTTGTCCTCTTCTATTATGTTGCACGCTGCTACCTTGTCATATTTTATCGCGACATCGAGTATGCAGTCATTGATTGTCTTGCTCACTGGCTGGCAATGGTAGCACTGCTCTGCCTCTTGTGTCATGCCTGCAGGTTCACCAACAGCTTCCAGGCATTCCAGGTAGTGGCATGCTGATATGTTGCAGTAAGATGGATCATCCACCTTCTTTGCAAGGTCGAATGCACAGTCTGACATCCTGTACTGCTTGTTGTACCTGTATCCTGAACATGCTGCATCGTATAGGCTGAGCTCGAACACGTCGACAAATGTATTGACCTTCCAGCTGCCATCCATGAACTCAAGCCTTGCTCCTGGCAGGCTTATCTCCTGCACATTTGTGTATGCGATTACCTCCATCTCTGCGACATTGTCATCGATCATGGTTACTCCTTTGAAATCCACTGTGATTATCTTCTTGTAGAAAGGATCAAGCTCCATTATTGCGGTGAATTCTGTTGCTGTCTTCTTCTCTTTAAGCCCTGGTGTGAACAATACATACATTGTGTTGTACTGCTTCAGCTGCAATCTCTCTGCAAACTGCTTGCCTACCTCTTCAGCATCCGCTTTAGTACCTGTTACTTCTATTTCAGGCTGCTCTTCTTTTTCTGGTTCTGCTTCAGGTTCCTCTTCTTCCTCAGGCTCTTCTTTTTCCTCTTTCTCTTCAGCAGGTTCTGCCTCATCTATATCGCAAACACCATTCTGGTCTGCATCCATGCAGCAGCTGTCGCCTTTCAGCATCAATGGCGGTGTGCATTCAGTTATTATTGCTTGGTCTGTTTCGCAGCCAAGAGCAAAAATTAACAAAATTAGTGTTAGAACAGCAAGCCATTTCATAAGTTCACCTTCAGAGAATTAGACAGAACACGATTTTAAAAATGTTGCGGTTTGAGGATCAATCTCTCTTGCATATTCCAAAGTCTGATGGACATAACTAATATGTTGTCTGAATAGCATATAATTTGCAGTTTCATAGTCTATTGTCCTGCGTACAATATCTTCTAGCTCTTTCCTATTTTTCTTATGTATTTTGATGATGCTGGAACTGCTGGCAGTGGTCGTATAGTCTATCCTAATTGCCATTGCACCAATGTCTCGGGCCTTTTGTTCAATCAACCTGTCCCATCTTGTTTTTTGGTCAGGTCCGAAGCATATGACTTGAGGTCTTACTATATATAGTGACTCCAATCCACTTTCATACGAATCAATGAAAACTCTATCTATATAGGGAAGCAGCTCGATAAACCTCTTTCTTTCTTGATGGGTAAAAAAGGGGTCTCTTTTCTTGTTCGCCTTTATCACTTCATCCGGCACAACTGCAACATTCAGCTTGATGTCAAGTTCGCCATACAGTATCATGACTTTCAGTATCGCTTCCCTGAAGAACAACGTATGCCCTGGATGTATTCCATCGTAAGACCCCCAGACCCATGAGTTTATCATGATATTCTGATATTTTCCCAAAAGAAAAATTTATTGGCTAATTATTTTGTCAAATAGTGCAAAACTTTTTATATTATTAACCCTTAGTAATAATATATGAAACAAATATTGGATAAGCTCGATAAGAAGATACTTTATGCGCTGTCTGACAACGCACGGATGGCTGATTCAGCCATTGCAAGGAAAGTCAAAACCAGCAAACAGGTCGTCAACTATAGGATTCGGCGGCTTGAGAGACTGAATGTGATAACAGGCTACAAGGCAAAGATAAGTAGCGCACTTTTTGGCTTCACAACATATGGTGTTTATCTTCGCCTTAAGGATGTGTCAAAGGACAATGAGTCGAGCATACTTGGTGAGCTTAAGAAAGACCCTTTTGTAAAGTGGATCGTCACCTGCACAGGAAGGTGGGATATTATCTTCTCAATCTCTGCGAAAAATACCTACCAGTTCAATGAGATACTTGCAGGAATAATGAACAAGGTAGAGACATTTGTGCAGGATTATGAGACAAGTT
>JAHWIS010000127.1 GCA_019322385.1 Candidatus Woesearchaeota archaeon | reverse complement strand
TAGAGCAGAGTCTTTGCCTTCTCAGGACGATATGCATTTTATTTTTGGCAATCCTGATGATGGTGTTGGGCTCACTCTCATTAACAATGAAGGGATACAGCAAGTTGAAGTGTATCACACCGGTCATAGCGCTCCTTATGATCTTTCTTTGAATATAGGTCAGTGGTACCATATTGTAGGAAGCTGGACTGGTCCGGACAGCAGTCCACAATTATATATTGATGGAGTCTTTAGAGGAACTGGCGCCCTTGAAACTGGCGTCGCATCGAACTCAGAGCCATTTGCTTTTGTCGGTTCATGGGGAACTTCAACACATAATTTTGATGGTTTGGTTGATGAAGTAAGGGTCTACAATAATGCATTATCGTCTGACATAATATATTTGTTATATGACCAGCCATCTTTCACAGTTGACCCGGCTATAAATTATTGAACCTCTTTTTTTTCTTTTCCCTTAAAAACATTTAAATAGTCTTTACTATATAGACTATCTGCTGCAAAAGAGGCAACATGGTAATCCATGAAAGCTATGTCACTCGAAAACCATTGGAATTTACACTGATAATTCTAGTCATTGTGTTCATAATATTGATACCGATATATTTTTTAACAAAGCAGAAGGCTGAATCTGCACCTGAATCTGTTTTGATTGCAGAAACATATGATGAAGTACATTACAGGTTCACCCCTGAGAGCGAGCTTTCTGAAAGCGACAAAAAACACCTTTTTTCGATTGACTATGAAGGGAATTTCGTTCAATGGAGCGGAACTTTGCTTGCATGTGACTCTCTGAATGGGCTCTATAGGGTTAGTGTTGACCATATCAGCGATGGTTATGGTGATGTACTATTCACGACAACCCAGGACTGTAGCAACATAGGTGTTGGCTCTTCTGTCACTTATCGTATTAAGCTTATAGACTGGAAGGTCACTACTTTTATCGGATCTGAGGGGGAGATATCAGAATGAGGCTCTGGAAAAAACTGTTTGGTTTTTTGGTGCTGGTCATATTGTTTGCGCAAGCTGTTTTTGGAGGAGAATTCTTCCTGGAGCAGACGCTTTTTGAAGGGGAGTCACGCAAATATGATGTCGGAGGTTATGTTTACACTATTGAACTTGTCGCGGTGTTTGACTCGCAGTTTAAAGCGCAGTTCAGAGTCAATGGAGAGATGACAAAGATCCTTAGTGAGGATGAGAGTGATAAGCTTGCTGACGGCGCGACTATCCAAGTGCGGGACGTATTGCCGCAGGAGGCTGGAGAGGGGAAGGATCTTGTGCAGTTCAATTTCTTTCCAGTAGCGCATCCTGTTGCTGCGAGTGTAGAGGAGACACCTCCTGAATCGGCGCAGACCCCGCAGGAACCTGCTGTCACTGCTACAGAACCTGCCAGGGAGCCTAGACCAGCACCTGAATCAGTGGTCGACGTGACCAAGAAAGAACCTTCTCATAAAGGCTGGTGGGAACGATTCAAGGACTGGTTCAAAGGGCTGTTCAGTTGATTTGAACGAGAAGAGAATTACGTATTATTTTATTTCTCCTTGCCTGTGAATTCAGTATAGCTGCACTTGCCGCAGGTCATGCGGTCCTTGTGCTGAGCCATGAAAACCCCTGTGCCGCACTTGGGGCAGAACTTGTTCTTTCTCTTTAGTTCAGAGCCAGACGCCTCATACATCTTGTATTTCTTTGAGCTCGTCTTTTTCTTTTTTTTCTTCTTAGCCATTGTGGATCATCCTATTCTTTTTTTTCTTCAGTTTCTGCTTTGGTCTCGTCCTTTGCTTCTTCTTTTGTTTCCTCTTTTTTCTCTTCTGCAGGCGCTGGCTTTGCCTCTTCTTTCTCTTTCTTCTCTTCCTTTTTCTTCATGTGCTTTGCAAGAACGCCCTTTTCCTCATATCTTACAAGATCGTTCTTATCTGTGTACACGTGTGCCATCACTTTTGCCTTCTCGACTCCGTATCTGGTGTAAATATGCTTGACTACAGTGAGCTCCTTGTCTGCCTTGACATTGGAAGCTATAGCATCCCTCAGCTGCGTCCTCGTCGGTGTGGGTCCCTTGAAACTGACCTCAAATGTGAACCGCTTACGGGACAGCAAAGGCGTATCCCTTTCCTTAAGAATCTTCAAATCCATGAAATCACCTGCATTTCAGTGCGTATTCTCCTTTGATCGTAACCCCTATCTTCTTAGCTATCTCTGACTTAGCAGCATCAGCTATAAATACCCGTCCCTGCCAATTTGTCGAAAACTTATTGCCTTTGCAGATAGGGCACTCATTGCCATCAACAAAGATCTTGCATCTTTTGCAGCATTTCTTTTTTGCCATTATGACACCTTTAATTCAATTTTCAGTCTATTTCTTCTTTTCTTCCTTTGCTTTCTTTCCCTTTTTCGGGGATTCCTTGGATCCCTTGTCTTCCTCGATCCAGTCAAGCTTGCCTAGGAACTCCTGCCTCATGGTAAGGCCGAGCTTCGGGTTCGTGACATCCCTAAACGAGACAGCTATTATCCTTGCCCTGCACTTGTCGCCTACTTTCAATGTGCGCTTTGACTCTTTTCCTGACAAGACTTTTTCTTTTGAAAATGATACAAAATCATCCATTGCCTGCGATACGTGTATCATTCCTTCGATAGGTCCCAGGTGGATGAATGCCCCGAAATCCGCTATGTCCCTGATCTTTCCGAGCACAACTTCCTGCATCTCGGGCTTGAATGCCAAAAGCTCGAATGTCGTGTCATAGTATGATGCGCCGTCGCCAGGGATTATCGTGCCTTCCCTTATGTCGCTGACTTTTGACACGTCGATGACAGTGCCGAGATCCTTTGAGATGTATCCGTCATATTTCTTCTTGATGCACTTTGTCACGGATTCTTCTGCTGTCAATCCAAACAGGCTTGGCGGAACCCTTATATGATCCTTTAGTTTTGTTCGGTAAAACATGTGAGTACCTCTTTGGTTTTTGTCTAAAAAGCGCTTATTGCACCCCTCTCGACAAAAAACCTCTTAAACGAGCTTTAAATGCTTTTTCTGCCTTAAAATGATTATTTGAACGTTGTTTTCTTTCAAAATTCGCTTTAAGTCCATATCCTGCGTCGCGACTATGTAATCTGGGCTTTTTGCCAGTTTTACAATCAGTTTATCAGTGTTTAAATTCTTTTCTGTTTTTAAATGCTTGACTTTTTTTGCCTTGATGAGCTGCAGAGCGAGGTCTGCAGCGCGTTTGTCTTTTCCTGAGGCCTTGATTTTCAGGCTGTCTAGTTCATCTATTGTCTTGTCAACAATGCAGAGCTCATACGGCTCTTCCATGATCCTCTCTATCTCAGAGAATATATCTACATTGAACTGTGCGGGTATCAAGAGGAAATTGGTGTCTATGATAATATATTTCATGTTGCTGTGTTCTTCTAGGTTGTTTAAAAATGTTGTGAGAATAGGGTTTATAAATTATATAAAAACTTTTATATATGTAAAACTACTTGATATATATAGGGGATATGTTTTTGTGTTTTTTTATATGTGTTGGTAGTTAAGGTATTTGCTTGTAAAATGGACTACAGGAAGATAATCGAATTCGGAAAATCAAGTTATGTAGTGTCACTACCGAAGGCATGGCTTGTTGAGAAGAAACTGAAGAAAGGGGATGTCATATATGTTGATCAAGAAAGCGACAGGCTTGTCATATACCCTGCTGAAAGAAAGAAGACCAGAGATATCCAAAAGGTCACTGTCGATGTTACCAACATGACACGACAAGAGATAAGGCTCAACATCATATCAAAATACATACGGAACTTCAATGAGATAACCATTGTCTCCAAAAACATGAAATCAAAGGCAAAGGATGTCCGTAACATAATACACGACCTCATGGCACTTGAGGTTGTCGAAGAGAACGCGAGCAAGATAGTCACTCGCGACTTCCTTAACATGGAAGAGATATCTCCTCTCAACCTCATCAACAAAATGGACCTGATAACAAGGGAGATGCTTATCGACGCGAAGAATACTTTCAACGAGGACAAATACGATAATATCGCGGAAAGGGACTCTGATGTGAACCGCCTATCATATCTTATATTCAGGACAGTCAAGTATCTGCGCAAGAATCCCGCTGTGGCAAAAAAGAGCGGATTAGGACAGAACTATCTCCATGCGATGTGGGTCGCAGCAGTCAAGATAGAAAGCATCGCCGACCAGGCGAAAAGAGTGGCCAAGCTGATGAAACGGGTGGATTTCAGCAAGCAGGAATATGGCGAATTCTATGAACTGTTCTCTACGATTGAACAGTATTACATGGATGCGATCGATGCATTCTACAAGAAGGACCCTGACAAGGCAATGAATCTTGTGATGCAGAGGAAGAAGCTGATAAAGCAATGCAAGGATTTCTACAGGCAGAGCTGGAATCATGAATGGGTCCCTGTAATACTCGAGAAGCTGAAATCAATCATTGCAGACACGAAATCACTATTGACATATATCTGTGATCTTGACGATTGGTAGATTCTTATGGTTTCTTTTTCACAGACTTTGATCTAGAAACAACAATGCAGTTCTTTTCAGAGCTGACAAGGATCTCATCGTCCTTTTTAAGCTCGGATATCCCTGTTATTATCTCGGGAAGGACTATCCTGTTCCTGTTGAGCTGGACATTCGTGACTATTGTCTGTGCAGAAGGGCTCAAGCCGGCAGCAGTCATCAAACGAGTGTCCATATGCGCTGACTCTCCCTTTGCTTTCTTTGTAGCATCGTAGAGGTATTTTGCGATCTCGTCGGCAACATCGATCTTTGTCGCTTCAGTGATGCCCTGCAGTCCTGGACTTAGGTTGACTTCTATTACGAGTGGTCCTTTCTTTCCCTTGAGTATATCTACAGCGCAGATCTTTGCTCCCAGGACATTGGCTGTCTTCACTGCAAGCTCTTTTGTCTTGTAGTCAAGCTTTACTGGAGATCCTTTCCCGCCTGCATGGATATTCGCCCTTCGCTCACCTTCCACTGCTTTCCTCTCCATTGCAGCGACGACCTTATCCCCGACGACAATTGCCCTGATATCAGAACCTCCTGTCTCAACATAGCTCTGGATTATGACTGGCTGGTTCAATGCAGAGAGGGCGTCAAGCATAGAAGCTGCTGAATTGAATGACTCTGCAAACATCACTCCTTTTCCCTGCGTCCCTGAAGGAAACTTCATGACGATCGGGTAGCTTAGGCGTTCTAACAGTTGCTTTGCAGCTGCAGGGTTTGAAGAGATGTATGTCTCAGGCATAGGTATGTTGTGCTGCTGCAATGCCAGGTGTGTCTGCAGCTTGTCATGGCCTACAGTGAATGCATAGGGCTCGATAGGCATGAATAGTTTTCCTTGGAGAACTGCTGCGATC
>JAHWIS010000126.1 GCA_019322385.1 Candidatus Woesearchaeota archaeon | reverse complement strand
TGTCTGACGAGAGGCTTGAGGTGCTAGGGGTGCTTGAGAAGATGAGGAGCTCAATCGAGCAGGACAGGGTCGAGCTCAAGGACAAGGAAAAAGAAAAGGCAATGCAGAGGATAATGGACATCACAAAAGAGAAGCTTTCCGAGGCCAGGACGACCTATGTCGAGGCAAAGAAATCAATAAAACAGATTGATGACTCGATGCGGCACAACAGGGCATTGCAGGACCTGAATGAGCTGCAGTACAAGATAGAGCATACAGATAACCAGATCAAGATACTGCAGGACAAGATCGAGAAAGCGCAGAAGACAAAAGAGAAGATAGACCTTGAGAAGCTGCGCGCTGAAGTGCAGAAAAAGATAAAGGAATCGATGGGGATCGAGGTGACCATAACATGGCAAGATACTCTTATGAAATCGCAATCTTCATCGTCGGAATAGCACTGTTCGTGCTGGGGATATACCTGGTGCAGGACCTGATACTGAAGTTCCTGAAGTTTGCAGTCGGGCTTTTCCTGATATTCGTCTCAATACCGATGATGCTGGGCAGCTTTGGGCTGCGCAGGTTCTTCCGAGGAAAGGCAAGAGTGGTGAGGGTAAGATGATAGACGGATTCGTAAACAAGTTCATGGACAACCAGATAGACAATGTCGTGAAGATAAGGAAGGAGTATTACCAGATATTCCCTGAGCTTAATGAGTTGATGGGGAAGGTGAACAAGAACCTTAACCGTGATCCTTTTTCTGCAGGGGTTTTCTTAGGTGTTGAGAAAGGAAAGGAATTCAGGCCGAGCATCGCTCTGCTTGATATGGTCGGTGTCCGGACTGAAAAGCTTGTTGTTGTCGATGACAAGGCAGAATGGCTTTTCTTGTGTGGCAGAGATGTGTTTGCCCAGTCTGTGGTTGATTCCCGCGTGAAGTCAGGGCCTGCTATTGTATTGAATAAGAGGAAAGAAGTGCTCGGCTATGGGGATGTTGTCGGCGACATGGCAAAGAGACAGCAGGTTTATCTTAAAAACATCCTTGACAAAGGGGATTTCTTACGGAGAGAGATGAGGAAGAGGCGGTAAGGTTTAAATATTCTATTGCATTACTTTTTTAGGGGTTATTATGGGGGCAAAACAGCGCGATATCTCAGAATATATACTTGCACATCCTTGCGACAGGGACAAAGCTGAACAGATCCATAGGATTGTTACCAGTTACAGGGATGAACTAATGACAAACCATCTTCTCCAGGATGTGCTGCTGAATGACGGTTATGAACTGCCGGATGATGAGAGGCCGAAATCATTCCTTGACCTGGGCGGTGCAGTGTTTAATCGCAGTATGGTCATACTTCATCTGACTTATCTTGAAACGATGATAGATCATGCGACACGACCAAAGAATGCCTATGTGTCGATGCCTGTGATAGACACCTCAGGCGAGACAGGAATTGTGTTTCCAGGAGGCATTGATGCGCTGCCTATAGAGATTACGACAGCAGAAGGCCATGACCTTGAGCTTATCGAAATGATCCAGCGCGGCTGGTTTGAGAATACTGATGTTGCAGAAGTAGTCAGGAAATATCATTCTGTCCTGAATGAATCATTTGATGAGTTCAATATGCAGTATGTACTCCTGCGAGTCCATCATGCACCGCGCCATATAATGCCTGACGAAGAGACAGAACAGCTGGCTAAAGAGATGAAGTCTATCATGGACAATGATGCGTTCACTGCGCTTGACTCTGCATATTATAATCTGGCAATGAGCTTCATGCGCGAGGCAGGAGGTCTCTGGGAAAAACTAAATGATTCTGAATACGGCAGGTTCTTCCGCCTTACGCAGGAAGAGGTGCATGAGGGGATGAGCCAAAGGCGTCATTACTAAATTTTTTTCCATGACTCCATATTGCCGCCCTTGAGCATCTTGTCAAGTATTTCCAGCTCTTCATAGATCCCTTCTATAAGATCATAGGCTTTTGCCTGCTCAAGTGTGACCCATTTGTGGTCGGTGAGCTCGTCAGAGAGCAGCACTTCCCCATTATGGTGGTCTGCAGACAAGGAGACAACGACAGTCGGCACACCGTCAGGCCGGAAAAAGACCATGCTAGTCACATAGCCTATGTTCTTTATCTCAAGCCCTGTCTCCTCCCTGACTTCCCTCCTCAGAAGATCCTCAAACACATTGTACCAGTGCAGATTGGTATCCTTGTGCCTGTAGATGTAATCCTTCAGCTCAAGCCTTCCACCTGGAACAGTCCAAAGGTTAGGCATCACCTTCTCCTTGCTGGAGCGCTTTGCGATCAGATACCTGTTGTCTTTCACGATTATGCCTGTGACAACAATATAGTGCATTTTAGAACGATCATACATGATATCACCCTGTTTTTACAAAAAATTAATATGTTATAAATGATTCCTCAAGATATCTTGAGTAAACAGGGGGTTTGATTTGGACTATAAGCTCAGTAATCCTAAACGGAAGAAGATATTCCAGCAGTTCTTGTATAACAAAAGGCTGCGGTTCAATGAGATAGAGAAGCTGACAGCGATACGCTCCAATGACCTTGCGTATTTCCTGCAGAAACTGGTCGAGGAAGGCACTTTGCGGAAAGAAGGAGAGATGTACATGCTCTCTGACCAGGCAGAAAAATATATCCCTTTCTTTGTAGAGTCAGAAGAGAAGATGAGCCCCTTGCCTGTTGTGCTTGTCGCGTGTCTTGATGATGGGAAGGTGCTGCTCTGGAAACGGAACAAGAGGCCTTATGATGGACATTGGAGCCTGCCTGGCGGAAGGCTGCGTTTAGGGGAGACTGTGGAAAAGGCAAGTTTGCGGGTGCTGAAAGACATAACATTTGTTGACGGCAGTTTCGAGTCAGTGAACGCTGTCGTGAATGAGAGGCATGCTGGTGATAAGCTGAAGCACGGCTTCCTGATCGTGTTTACAAAGACAAGCCCATTGAACTCGATAAAAGACAAAGAGAATGTCAGATGGTTCGACGTCTCTGCGCTTCCAGATGGTATGATACCCTCAGACAAATGGCTTTTGCAGGAAAAGATGGGGAGCAGGATAGAGCTGGAAGAAGAGACTATTGTGGATGAGTCAGGCGTGCTTGACATAAAGATGGAATAGGATAAGCTTTAAATACTAAAACCCTATTTAAAAGAGCATGGCATCTAAAAAGAGGAAATCAAAGAAGAAAGCTGTTTCTAAGAAGCCTAAGAGGAAAGCAGTGAAGAGAAAGAAGCCCAGGCATGTTGAAAAAGTTGTTGCAGAGAAGCTTGATGAGCATACCAGGGAGCTATTCTATCCTAAGAAAGAGCATGGGTTCATGACATGGGTAAGGAGGTACAGCCCTGTTCTGGTGACGCTCGGCATCGGACTTGTCACTTATTTCTTCCTTGTGTTCTACCTATTCTATCCTCAAGCGCTTGTGAATGGCAATTACCTGCAGTTATTGATATTGCTTGTGATCATATTCCTGATAGCGGGCGTGCTGATATATCTTGGACTTCGTGCAGAACTGCTGTTTGTCCGAATACTGAGCTTTATATTCGTATTCGTGATATTTACGTTCTTGTTATTGTTCATACTGCTGGCGCACGCACTGCAGACAAAAGGCATGTGATATCTATGGGGGATGTCATCTCTGAAGAAAAGCTGGAAAAGTATTTCTCTGTGACAAAGCAGGCACTGGACATGATAGCTGAGAAAGGCGTTGATGAGGCTCAGAAAGGCAGAGCAGAGGAAGTGCTTGACATGGCAAAGCGGTACTATGACGATGCAGGGCACTTCAGGGAGAAAGGAGATTGGGTTCTTGCTTTTGCTGCGCTGAATTATGCTCATGGCTGGCTGGACTGCGGTGCCAGGTTGGGGCTGTTCAAGGTCGCTGATTCTAAGCTTTTTACTGTGGATGATGAGTAATTCTGTTTTAAAACATAGGAAAACATTAAAAACCAGCGTGGTTTAGGTATATTAAAATGAGGTATGTCAAGTCTAGCCTGTGCCAGCTTGGATGGTTAAGCTGCATGGGTTGTTGTGGACATGGGTTCAAGGACAAGCGTTCTGTAGCAGAAGGTATAGAGAAAAACACTCTTGAGTTGAGGGAGCATGCGCAGAAAGGAAAGAGTGCAGATTCATATATGAACCGCAGCAAGGACCTGCGCAAGAGTGGTGTGTGCAGGAACCTTGTGTATGATGTTGATAAGGATATGGTGTTCTGCCCGGTGCATCCGGATGTCAACTCTGGTGTTGATCTCAGGATAGACCATCATTATTGCGATGTTCTTCATGTGTGCAAGGCAGCGTTCTTCTTTGACCTCTGGGATAAAGAACGGAAAAGGGATTTCCTGAAGTTTTTGAAGAAGAAAAAGAAAGAAGGAGAGCTGGACTGGTATGCATACTCGATGGGCATGGCAAATGATTCATTATTGCAGGAGTTTGAAGGCTTGAAGTGGTGAAGATGAGGATACCAAGCGAAGTGCAGGAGATATTGAAACGAAAGGCGTATCATGAGCAGAAGGCATTCTATCTTAAGCAATTGCTTGAGAAATATCCTGACAATCCATTGATACTTGAGTTCATGAGAGCAGAAGAATATCTCATGAAGAAGAAAGGCTTCAAGGCAGCAAAGGTGTATGAAGGTATCTGCGCGAAAGTGGGTGATCTGCGCTGGCTGGTCGAAAGGCAGGCAAGGACTCTTGCAAAATATGCTTACCAGGACATCGGGTCAGGACCTATTGACAAGGCACACATGCTGTTCACACGCAAGCTCGGTGAGGATCCTTTGAAGGCCTGGAAGAAGATAGCAGATATATTGAAACGTGTGAAAGGCTGGGGGTATTCTGCACAGTGCTATGCAAACGCAGACATGCCAGGCACTGCTGCGCGGATGTTCGAGAAGCAATTGAAGCAGCCACAGAAGGCTGCATGGTATTATGAGCAGGCAGAGGAATGGCTCCCTGCAGCGCGGATGTACAAGAAGGCAAAGCTGTTTGACAAGGCAGGCGAGTGCTATACCAGGGCAGGCATGCTCAAGAATGCTGTAAAGCAGTGGAAAAAGGCAGGGACGCTTGCGAAGCACAATATAGGCGAACAGGTCATGGAGCAGATACTTCGTAAATAAGGTTTTACTACTTCTAGGGCGTTAGTTTGGAAATGTTTAAATATCGCTCCTGACTAATAATTTGGATGCAAACGAAACTAGACCTTCTTATCAAGAAATGGAACCTCAGGGATGACTACAGGAGCAAATCGTGCATGGCAAACCTGCGAACAGGTGAATTCGATTACGGAGAGGTGCCACCTCATGAAGTATTGCAGCTGCTGCCAGGATGCCTAGTGGAATTCCTGCTCGATTCAGAATTTGAGCTGCGGTATCACAATGGCGCGCCAGGCAGCAGCTATGACGCAAGGGAGAACAAAGCAGAGATCAAGAAGACAGATGACATGCTGCATGAGATAGGGCATGGGTTGTGGTACAACAAGATACCGCAGCATGAGAGCTATGAAAAGGTCGCTGTTATGAGATCTTTGATTGCAGATGGTGATGAAAGGATCAAGCTGCAGCCAAACCAGATTCCGACAATGCACAGGGACTATGCATCGCTGGTCGGCGCTTAATCAGGGCAGTTCCTCCTAGACTCATATCCTGATCAAAGGATGAATGACCTTGAAGAGCACTTTGCAAGGAACTTTGATTATCTCTTGAAGGGAAAGCCGCTTGAGGCGCTTGGCAATAGTGATGCGACACTGACCCAATTCCTGCAGTTCTACAGACATATGGGCATAATAGACTTTTTCTTTGAGCATTTCTACAGGCTGTCGATACAGGAAGACCATAAGGGCAGATGGCTTTGCAAGGTAAGGGCGCATGAGATGAAAGACGGCGATGGAATAACATCAGGCCTGATAAAAAGAGTGGCTGAACTCAAGAAAATAGTGACTGGATAACAAAATATTTAAAACAACACCTGATTCTATAAACTGATATGGGCCTGTAGTCTAGCGAGGCACAACTGGTCTTGCTCGGTTGACATGTCAGAAATGCTCTGCATTTCTGAGCATGCTCAGAAACCGAAGGTTTCTGACACGCGCCCTCCGGTGCCATTAAGACAAGCTTAATGGCACGACAAAAAATGGGCCTGTAGTCTAGCGGCTACACTTCGGTGCCGTAAATGACGTCGCCTTCACACGGCGGAGGTCCCCGGTTCAAGTCCGGGCGGGCCCATATAAGAAAGGAATTTTGTCGATGAAGTCGGCAAAATTTCTTTTTGTATGCTCAATAATGCCGATGAAGTCGGCATTATGCTCAAACTGCAAGGCAGTTTGGCGCCCCAAAGCGCTTTGCGCTTTGAGGGTTTTTGCATCTTCACAAGGGGGTTGGAACATGGGAGAAGAAACTGAAGAGAAAAAACCATATCAGGTAAGGAAGATAAATGTATATAAAACACTTAATTCTCTAGAGACGGGTGAGAAGGTAGACAAGTCAAGGTTTATAGAGGGTGACCCTCTGTTTTATTTCACGAGGGAATTCTTCTGCTTCAATCATCCAGATGTCCTTAGCCATGAGACTACTCCTTTCAGCGATGATGAAGACAGCAGCAGTGATATAGCAGAGCTTGCGAATGAACTATATCAACGAGGAATCACTCATAGGGATGAGATTGATTTTTTGAGGGACAATTGGGTAGACTGTGACGATGATGACTATGCACAAGAGACCTGCCCGCTTGACTATACAGATCAAAAGAATCTTTACGCTGCACTAAAGAAACTTTGGGATGAGGAATGGAAAAACCAGATGGAGCTGGACCTCAAGCGTACTTCTTCTTTGCAGCAACAAATCCAAGAAGGAAATAACCAGAGCTCATGAAGAAAAGGGCTGCGTAGAGCACAGGGATGAATGTCATGGTTATGTTCCAGAATGAATATACATAGAGCATGAACGCGATGAAATATGTGAAGATGCCGTTGGAGATGTACCACAATGGCGTGCGGATGACTTTTGCCTGGAGCCTTGGATGGATGACGAGAGTGAGGAGGAATACAATTGAGACTGCTATGGGATTGAAATAATTCAGGAACCTGACAGACAATGGCAGGCCTCCGGAGCCGCAGATAAGGACCTGCTGGAAAAGATAGTAGAGCCAGATGAACACACCACAGGCGACGCCGAACATGAAGATCGGCTCTTTTGCATGCAGCTTATGAGTCCGGTGCGTCTTGAACCAGAAATAGGCAAAGGCTATCGCGAATGAGATATATGAAAGTATGAAAAATACATCGCCTGCAGAAGGCGGGCGGTACCTGAGATAGATCGAGTTTATGTTGTTGAACAGCAATGCCATCGCAAGGAACGCAACTGCTGCAGTGAGCCAGGCAAACACGATCTTCTTGATCTTCATTATCTTTTTCTTGTGTTTTCTCTTTCTTATACCTCTTAGGGTGAGGAATGCAAAGAACACTGAGACAAACAGCAGGGCTATCTGAAGCCAGGACAGCAATGCTATTGAAAACTCATAAGCCATTGTCACAACTTGAACTCTTCAAGTCCCTCCTTGTTTCCTTTTTTCTTTGAAGGCTTTTCCATGCTCTCTTCTCCAAAGCCTCCGAGTGATTCTTCACCAAAACCTTTTGCCTCACCGCCCTTCTCCTGGATGTCTTCTGCAATAGCCTTTGGGTTCGGTGTGTAGCGGTCGATCAGCTCTATAGCGAAATAGAACAATGGGAAGAACAGGACAGCAGCGATGACATGATTGAATGTCAATGGTGTTGCGTTGTAGAACACAGGAGCGAATATAACGAAAGCATACGTGACTTCGCGTACTCTTCCTATGTATTTTATCACCTTGTTGCCTTTAAGCCCTAAGATTATGATCGTGACACCATAGCCGAGGATCACCGCGATTATCAGGAACCTCAGGAAGATGTCAAGGGTCGAGGTGAGGACACCTGCAGTCATAAAGTTGACAGTCTGCCTTGTACAGTCAATGCTCCCCCAGATGACTATCACTGAGTTGGTTATCGCATTGCCCATAGAGGTGCCGTGCTTTTCCTGGAAGAACTCTGCAAAGAACCATGTCGCCCAGATAGGTATGAGAAGCCAAAGCATCTGAGTATGCTTGAACGGCAGCACGAACAATGTCGTTATCCATAGCTTGAACAATCCCCAGAAATACAATCCTATGTTCAGCAACCAGTCTGGCATGTGATACCTCTTTTTTTGTGTTAATAAAGAATCAGGCCTTTGCGTTTATAAATATTTTGCCTACTGCTTGTATATCCTGCCTGCAAGATAGTTCTGAAGCACATTTGC